>JBDTSV010000193.1:0-18174 GCA_039930985.1 Pseudomonadota bacterium | reverse complement strand
ACAAGGCGTTGCCTTCGCAGGCTTTCGGCACGGTGGGGTTCGAACCGAACCACGACGCCACGTCACCTTGCACCTTGGGGGAAATCGACCATTCGAGCCACTTGTAGGCGCAGTTCGGATGCTTCGCGCCCGCGGCCAGCATGGTGGTGTCGGCCCAGCCCGTGGCTCCCTCTTCCGGAATCGTGGTGGCGACCTTCGCCTTGTTGGCGAGCAGCGTGTTCGCCTGGAACGGCCAGGAACCCGAGGCGACGATGCCCTCGTTCTGGAAATCCTGCACCTGGACATTCGCGTCGTGCCAGTAACGCTGGATCAGCGGATGCTGAGCGCGCAGTACTTCGAGCACGGCGCTGTACTGCGCTTCGTTGAGTTCGTATGGATCCTTGATGCTGAGCTCCGGCTTCTTTGCCTTGAGGTACAGCGCGGCGTCGGCGATGTAGATAGGTCCGTCATAGGCCTGCACGCGGCCCTTGTTGGGCTTGCCGTCCGGGAGTTTCTGCGGCTCGAACACCACCGACCAGGAGGTGGGTGGCTTCTTGAAAGTATCGGATTTGTACAGCAGGACGTTCGGGCCCCACTGGTAGGGCACGCCGTAGTGTTTGCCGTCGACGAAATGCCAGGCCGCTTCCTGCAGGCGCGGATCGAGCGTGTTGTAACTCGGAACGCGGGTGATATCGACCGGTATCACGGTTCCGCCACGGATCAGCCGCAGCGACGCGTCGCCTGATGCGGTGACGAGGTCGTAGGGTGCGTTGCCCGGAGGCGGCCACGAGCCATCGCCCGATGGGCTCGGCTGCGGGCCACCGCTCGTGAGCAGCGAGACCATTTCATCGGAGGTGTTCGCGGTCTTGACCGTGACCTTGCAGCCCGTGTCAGCCTCGAACTGCGAAACCCAGTCGTAGGCCTTGTCGCTTTCGCCACGCTCGATGTAGCCGGGCCACGCGACGATGTCGAGCGCTCCTTCGAGCGCGGTCGAGACCATGGCGGCCGCGGGTTTCGCCGCCTCCTCTTCTTTCTTCGAGCAGGCTGCGAGAGTCAGAGTGGCGCTGCACGCGACGACTAGCAAAGAACGTTTCGCGGATGCGGAAAACATGGCGAGCCCCTTTTTTTGTATGCGCCGGGTTAACTTATGCCCGGTGACTTTGGCGGCTATTCTAGGCCCAAGTCGGGCCGTTTGACCGTTCTTTCCGGACTGAATCCAAAACCGACGTCGAATCTTCGGGCACCAATTCGAGGCGTTCGCAGCCGGCGATTGACAAGCAGGCGTTTTCTTCGGCAGGGTGTGCACCAGCGAGACAAGGCGACACCAAACTATTCATCAAGGTCGCCAGCATCTGGGAGGATGTCATGGGATTTCGTGCTGCAGGCGCCTTGCGCGTCGTGATTTTTTCTGCGTGTTTGTCGGTCCCCACCATTTGCGCATCAAAGGCGAAGGAAAAGGAACCGGAAGTCACCGGTCCGCCTCTTCGCGTTCTGGTGTTGCCCGTGGACTTCGACGTCCTCGAGATGTCCGCCGGAGGAATGATCGAGCCAGTGCCGGCCGCCACCACGGAGGCCGAGGAAGCGCTGACGACGGCAACCATCAAAGTCCTCAAGCACACCAAGAAATTCCAGATCATCGACCTGCCGGCCATGAGCCCGGAAGAAGCGGCGATCCTCAAGGAGCACGTGGCGCTCTACAAGCTCACGGCATTCAACGCATCGCAGATGATTCGCCTGGGTGGTCCGGCGTGGAAGGCCAAGCAGAAGAACTTCGACTACTCGATCGGCGACGGTCTCAAGTTCCTGGTCGAGCGCAGCGGCGCCGACGCGGCCGTGGTGGTTGCCGGTGCGCAGGTGAATTCCAGCGGCGGCCGCATCGCCATGATGATCCTGCTGGCCGCGGCGGGCGTGGCCATTCCCATCGGCGGCGCGCAAGGGACCTCGGGAATCATCGATCTCAATACCGGCGACATCAAGTGGCTCGAAGAGCGCATGGGCACGAAGGGCAACATTCGTGAAAAGGCCGGCGCGGAACAGACCATGACGATGCTGATCGGCAGCTACCCCGCCAGCACGCTGCTGGGCGTGAAACCCAAGAAAAAGAAATGATTCGCGCGCGGGCGCTCTCGTTGTTGGCGGTCGGCGCGCTGGCGTGCGCCGGCATGCCCGCGCATGCCTTGAACGAAGCTGAGCAAAGAGCCCGCATCGCTTATCAGGCCAACGAGGCGACGCACGTCATCGAGGAGCTCGGCATCCTCTACGGCGATCCCCAGCTCGACGCGTATCTGCAGGGCGTCACCGACAAGCTGTATCCGGATCACCGGGGCGAGCTTTCGATCCGCACGTTCAAGGCCACGTCTTTCAACGCGTTCGCGATGCCAAACGGCAAGCTCTACATCCACACCGGCACCTTGCTGCGGCTCAAGAACGAAGCCGAGCTGGCATCGGTGCTCGGCCATGAAGGAGCGCATTTCACCGGCGATCACATCTACCGCGCGGTGAGCTCGGCAAAAGTATCGATGCCGATCCTCACGATTCTCGGTGCCGCGCTCGGCGCACCGGCGCTGGGCCAGCTCGCCGGCGTGTCGTCCATCATGGGAATGTCGCGCGACCACGAGCGCGAGGCGGACGTACAGGGCTTCGAGCGAATGACCAAAGCGGGTTACGACGCCAACTCCGGCGCGGAAACGTTTCGCCGCCTGTTGCGCGAGCTCGACGCCCTCAAGATCAAGCAGCCGCTGTTTTTCGCGAGCCATCCGGCGGTCAGCGAACGCATCGCCAACTTCGTGGGCCTCGCCCGGAGGGCCGCGCCGGGCGGCGTGACTTACGCCGACGAATACCAGGTGCAGACCGCCTCGGCGCGGGTTGCGGCGCTCGACGGAATCCTGCACGAGGGCAACGGCAAACTACTGGTGCATCTGCTCGAGAAGGAAGACCTGCTGGCGACGCTGCCGCCATATTGCCGCTTCCATCTCGCCGAAGGCTTTCGCCTGCGCAACGAAAAGGGCGACGCGGAAAAATCGCTCGATGCCTACAAGGCAACGCTCGCGGCCGCACCAGATTATCCGCCTACCTACGCGGCGCTCGGCAAACGCCTGATGCATGACGGCGACAAGGCGGGTGCCTTGCCGATGCTGCGCAAATATCTCGAGCTCGAGCCCAACTCCGTGGAGAAGGGTTTCATCGAGCTCTATGTGTCCACGCTCGAAAAGGAAACGGCGCAATGAAGAAGTCACTCCTGGTATCAGTCGCGGCAACACTGATATTCACCGGCTGTATCGCCTGGAAACCGGTCGATTCGAAGCCGGTGACCAGCACCGGCGGCAAGTACAGCATCAACCTGCCGGTGGGCTGGAACGTGCTGTCGCTCGGCAATACCCAGAATGTCACGCGCTACGGCAACGGCCTGCAGCAGCTGGTCGTAACCCAGGTGAAAAACAAGGGCGCGTTTGGAACCGGCAAGGACAAGACTGATGCGAGCCCCGACATGGATCCGCGCGACCTGTGCAATAAGGTGGTCGCCAATCTGAAGATGACCCCGAACCACGAGACGATCGAGATCAACTCGGTGGCGCCAATGATGCTGGGCGGACGCGCGGGATTCCGCGCCGAGCTGACCAGCAAGCGCACCTTCCAGGCGGATGGCATTCGCTACAAGCACCTGCTGTACGGCGTGGCTAACCAGAACGGCCTGTACACACTGCACTACGAAGCGCCACTGCTCTACTACTACGACAAGAACGTCGCCGAAGTTGAAAAGTCGGTCGCTACGCTGAAGCTGCTGTAACCAGCCGCGTCAGCGCCGCATCGCGCGCTGCAGGAAAGCCATCGCGGTTGCATTGAGGCATGTAGCCGCCGCGACGCGCATCCAGTTGCTTGGCAACTGCGTCGGCGAAAACAGGCTGCCGGGCGCGCACAGCACGCCCTCACGACTGCCGGCCGTGGCCAGCTCGTTGGTGTCGCGGCCGAAGTCCGCCCAAAGATACATGCCGCCCGGCGGTGGCCCGGCGATCTTCGCGCCCATCTTCTGCAACGCCTCGGCGGTTCGCGCCCGGCATTCGTCGAGCTTCGTACGCAACCGCTCGAGCATGCGCTCGTAGCTGCGCTCGACGATGATTCGCGCCACCACGCGCTCCCCCAGCTCGCTCGAGGAGAGTCCGGTGAGTGCCTTGATGTCGCGCAGTTCGCGCGCCAGCGCCGGATGCGCCGCCACGAACCCCACACGCAGGTTCGCCGCGAGCGTCTTGGCGAAACCGCCGACGTAGATCACGCGCCGCCCGTCATCGAGACTCGCGAGCCGCACGGCGTGACGTCCCTGCAGGTCGCCGTAGATGTCGTCCTCGAGGATCATGAAATCGTGGCGCGTGGCGAGGTCGAGCACGCGTGCGGCGACTTCGGCGCTCATGCACGAGCCGGTGGGGTTGTGAGCCACGGAATTCAGGATGAACAGCTTCGGCCGCTCGCGCGCCAGCAGGCTTTCGAGCGCGGCGATGTCCGGGCCATCGGCGCCGCGCGGTACGCCGACGATGCGCGCACCGAAAGCCGCGAAGCGCGCAAACATCACGAACCAGGCGGGGTCTTCGACGAACACCAGGTCGCCGGGCGCCAGAAAGCGGCGCGCAACCAGGTCGATGGCCTGGGTAGCGCCCGCGGTGGTGACGATCTGCTCGGGCGCGACTTCGATACCGGCGTGCGCCAGCCTTGTGCTCAAGCCCTCGCGCAGAGGTAGATAGCCCTCGATTGCGCCGTACTTGAGCAGCCACGAACCGCGGCTGCGGCCCACGCCGCGCACCGCGGCCGCCACCAGTCCATGGCTCAGCCAGTCTTCGGGAAGCAGACCCGCGCCGGGTTGCTCACTGCCGGGCGATTGCCGGCGCTGGGCTCGCAACAACCAGCTGACATCCAGCACGGTACCGGGAAGCGTGTGGGCTGGAACGCGCCGGTGCGCGTGTTTGTTAGCGCGCAGGCGCACGTAGAAACCCGAACCACGGCGCGACTCGATGAGGCCGGCGGCGATGAGCTGGTCATAGGCCTCGACCACGGTCGAACGACTGACGCGCGATTCCTCGGCACAGTTGCGGATCGAGGGCAGCCGCGTCCCAGGACGCAATGCGTGTGTCTCGATTCGCTGCTGCAGGCGCGCGGCGAGCTGCGCCGGCAGGCGATGGTCTTGTTTGGTCTGTAGCGCCATATATAAGAGCGGGCCAGTCGGGTGGTTTGGAAAGCTAACTGTACTGTAACTGTACTGCGACTGCCGCGTATATTTCACGGCGCATGAACGCCATGACCGAACCGCAGAATTACCCCGCGCCGCCCCTGCCCGATCGCGCCGCCCTCGAAGCGGCGGCGCAATTCATCGCGACGCTGGTGCCGCCGACTCCGCAATACGTCTGGCCACAGGTGGCTGCCGCATTCGGCGCGGAGGTGTGGCTCAAGCACGAGAATCACACGCCGATCGGCGCGTTCAAGGCGCGCAGCGCGGCAATGTATTTCCAGAAACTCATGCAGCGCGAGCCCGATTGCCGCGGCGTCATCACCGCCACGCGCGGCAACCACGGGCAGGCGGTTGGACTTGCGGCCCGCCGCTTCAAACTACCAGCCACGGTGTTCGTGCCGCGTGGCAACAGCGTGGAAAAGAACAACGCGATGCGCGCGCTCGGCGTGCAGCTGATCGAGCATGGCGACGACTTCCAGGAAGCGCGCGAGGAAGCCGCGCACGTCGGCACGCGCGACGGTCTGCACATGGTGCCGGCCTTTCACGCCGACATCGTGCTCGGAGTCACCAGCTACTGGGCTGAGCTGTTTCGTGCGGCGCCGGATCTCGACGTGGTGTACGTGCCCGTTGGCCAGGGGTCGGGTGTGTGCGCCGCCGCGGCCGCGCGCAACGTCTACTCGCCGGCCACGAAGATCGTCGGCGTGGTCTCGGCGCACGCGCAGGCATATTCGAAATCCTTCGCGGCGCGCCACATCGTCGAGTCGCCGGTGGAAACGAAGCTCGGTGACGGCATGGCCTGTCGCAAGCCCGACGCCGAGGCGCTCGCCATCATCCTGGCGAACGTGAGCCGGTTCGTCGAAGTCACGGACACCGAACTCGCCGCTGCCATGCGCGCGATCTTCGCCATGACTCACAACGTGGCCGAGGGCGCCGGCGCCGCGGCATTTGCCGCCGCGTGGCGCGAACGCGAGTCGTTGAAGGGACTTCGCATCGGCATCACCGTCAGCGGCGGCAATGTCGACACGAATGTGTTCGCCGACGTGCTCGCCCACAAATACTGATCCCTTGAAGATCGCCGACCTGCCATTCGGCACCGTCGACTGGGACTCGGTCGAGCGAACCACCCATGCGGGCCAATCGGGCGAGGCGCATTGGCGCACGCGCCGCTTCGGCGACGTCCGCTTGCGCATGCTCGAATATTCCGCCGGCTATCTCGCCGATCACTGGTGTTCGAAGGGACACTTCATGCTGTGCCTGGAAGGCGAACTCGATACCGAGCTTACGGACGGCCGTCGCTTCACATTGAGGCCAGGCATGAGCTATCACGTGGCCGATGGCGCCGAAGCCCATCGCTCTTCAACGCGCGTCGGCGCGAGGCTCTATGTCGTCGATTGAGCCCGCCATGACAGACGCCTACGAAATATCCACAGACCACGCGCGGCTCGATATCGCGGCGATTCACGCCTACCTCACACGTTCGTACTGGTCGCCCGGCATCCCGCTCGAGATCGTCGAGCGCGCGGTGCGCCATTCGCTGTGCTTCGGCGTGTTCGAGACCGCGAGCCGAGCCCAGGTTGGATTCACGCGCGTGGTCACGGACTACGCGACGTTCGCCTACCTGTGTGACGTCTATGTGCTCGAAGAGCATCGTGGCCATGGCATCGGCAAGCGAATGATGCGCGAGGTCATGACACACCCGGCGCTGACCGACGCGCGCAGGGTCATGCTGGCGACGCGCGATGCACACGGGCTTTACCGCCAGGTGGGTTTCGTCCAGGCGGGAGGCGCGGGCAACCTCATGGAGATCGTGCGACCGGACATCTACAGCCGGGCGAACATCAACTGACTACTGGTCGCTCGTCTGCACGTTCAGCATGATGTTTGCGTAGTGACCGGAAGTGGCGTCATCGAGCGAAACGATGCTCCAGCCATACAGCGTTGCGCCCTGCGGATAGGGTGTCACGAGCCAGAGGCGCTCGCCTGAGTCGCGCAAGATCCGCTGAGTTTTACAACCGCCGCCGCCGCATTTGACCCGGCCTGCTTTCATGAGCGCTGCCATCGTCGGCAATCCGCTCCAACCGGCCGGTGCGGAGTTGTCCGCCGGCACCTCGCGGTCGAGCAACGTGAGCATCTGCCGCAGCTGTTCCATGCCCGCGTCGACTTCGGTCCGCAGCCGCGATGGGGATCCCTCGGACCACCATGCCGCAAGTTTCGCCGGATCTTTCTTGAACTGCGCTTCAATTGCCGCTGGCACGCGGGTTTCATACACAGCGGTCAAGACACGCTGTGGCGTCTGCGGCGCATCGACGCGGATGTCGGTGACAATGGCGCGCATACGGATCCGGAAATCCGTCTTCAGTGGATGCACCCGTATGACGAGCACTCGGTCGCCACCCAGCGATTTGAGCTGAAGACTCGCCTCGGTGGCACTGCCGGACAGCAGTTTCGCGGCCGGACAGGCCTCCGAAACAACTTCCGCGCCGATGCACGAGAGCGAGTTCACCAGTCGCTCGGCGAATCCTGGGTCATCCAAGTCAACGTTGAACCTCGCAATCTGCGTGGCGCTCTTCTTGTTGACAGAGCCTTCCAGCAGACCGATGAGCAGCCCGAACTTTGCGCGTGCCTCGGGGTCGGAGTAAACCTCGAAGCTCGTGGGAAGCACGATGGCGACAGGCGCAGTCGCCGCCAATGCCGCCGGTGCAAGGAGTGCCAGGACTGCGCAGATCGATCCGAATCTCATGAGCACCTCCCTTCGACCCTCGCGGAGCATATCGGAGCCGAGTCGTCAGGACCGTATACTGGTTGCATGACTTCTTTCCGACCGTTGCGCCAGCTCGCGTTCGTCGTTGGCGCCCTCAGCACGCTCGCCGGGTGCGGCAGCACCCCGACACGCGAGCAACCACTCAAGGAAATCTTGCCGCTCACGGCGCCGGTGCTGGCACCCGGCGTCGAAGCCAACTCCGACAAACTGTTCGTGGTCGTCACGTTTTCCGGGGGCGGCAAACGCGCCGCGGCGTTCTCGTTTGGCGTACTCGAAGCCTTGCGCGACCTGAAGGTGACGACTCCCGATGGCGAGCTGCACTCGCTGCTCGATGAGGTCGACCTCATCTCGGCGGTGTCCGGCGGTGCATTCACGGCGGCGTACTACGCGCTCAATGGCAAGGAAGCATTCGAAAGCTACGTGCCGCGCTTCCTCAATCACGACACGGAAAAGGATCTCTGGCACAAAGTACTGATGCCCGTGAACTGGTCACGCCTCGCGAAGCCGCTGGTCAGCCGCAGCGATCTCGAGGTGGAATACTTCGACGAAGCGTTGTTCAACGGCGCCACGGTCGACCAGATCATGACCCGCTCGCCACGCGTGATCGTCTCCGCCACCGACCTGGTGCGCGCCAAGCCGTTCGCGTTCACGCGCGAGCAGCTCAATGGCATCTGCGTGGATCCGAAGAGCATCCCCGTGGCGCGCGCGGTGTTCGCCTCCGCGGCAACGCCTATCTATTTCGCGCCGCTGGTGATGAAGAGCTTTGCCGGGCAATGCGGCTACGTGCCGCCGGCCAGCGTGAGCGCGGACGCCGTGGGCGAAGAAGACGTCTACCGCCACGAACGCGCCGAACGCCTGCTGTCGTTTCTCGACTCAACTAACTACCCATACCTGCACCTGGCCGACGGCGCCTTGGCCGACAACCTGGGGGCACGCGCCATTCTCGACGAAGTGGCGCTCGGCGACTCGGTCACCGACGCGCTGCGGCGCAACGGATTCTCCCGTGCGCGGCGCATGCTGTTCATCGTGGTGGACGCGCGTACCGGTTTCGACCGCAAGTATGCCAAGCGGCCCGAACCGCTTGGCATCAAGAAAGTCATGGACGCGGTGGTCAGCGTCACTTTCAACCGCTACAGCTTCGAGACCATGAACCTGATGCGCGCGCGCGTGCATCGCTGGGAGACGGAAGTGCGCAACACACGCTGCAAGGTGGCGCTGGCCATCCCGGATTGCGAAAAGTTCGATGTGGACCTCGTCGAGCTGTCCTTCGATCGCGTGAAGGACGCGCAAGAGCGCGAGTATCTGGACCGGGTTCCGACTGCGTTCACGCTATCGTCCGAGCAAATCCTCCGGCTGCGCCGCGCGGCGCAGCAGTTGGTGGAGGAGTCGCCCGAACTCAAGGTGTTCCTGGACCAATCCGCACGCGCGACCCACGGCAGCGGCAAGTAGGCCGGCGCCGACGAGGATATCCGTAGACTTCCGGATGCGGCGTGGCGGCGATTTGCGCGAACCTCGCCCCATGCAGCCTATCCGCAGAATCCTGGTTGCCGTCAAAGACCCCGCGGCGCGCGCCCTGCCCGCGGTGAACAAGGCTGCGCAGATCGCCAAGGGTCTGAACGCCCAGCTCACCCTGTTTCATGACATTGCGACTCCGTTGTACGCGGAAGCCCTGCAGGGACGTGAGCTCGACTTGCAGTCCTGGCAGCGCGAGGTGCAGACGGCACGGCGCGAGCAGCTCGAAAAACTCGCGGCGCGCATCCGCAAGCACGACATCGATGTCGACGTCGCGGCGGACTGGGATTTCCCGGCTTACGAAGCCATCATCCGCAAGGCCAAGCGCATCGCCGCGGATCTGGTGGTCGTTGAGAACCATCACGGCACTGGCCGGCACCCGGCGCGCTGGTTGCTGGCGTACACGGACTGGGAGCTTCTGCGCCTGTGCCCGATTCCCGTGCTACTGGTCAAGAATCGTCGGTTGTACCACCACCCGCGCGTACTCGCGGCTGTCGATCCCTCACATGCCTACGCGAAGCCCGGCAACCTCGATCGGCAGATCCTCAGGGCTGGCGCGCAACTCGTGCACGCGCTACATGGCGAGTTGCATGCATTGCATGCGGTCATACCGTCTATCCCCATCGTGCCCGCGATGCCTGACGGGCCGATGCTGGACATCGCGGCTGGCCAGGAAGAACTCGAACGCGCGGCGCGACGCAAGCTGGAACGCGTGGTGGACGGCTTTGACGTGAAGCGCAGCCATTGCCATCTCGTGCCGGGCCGCCCCAACGAGGCGATTCCGCGCGCCGCCAAACGCGAGCGCTGCGCGATCTTGGCCATGGGGGTGGTGTCGCGCTCGGGTCTCAAGCGCTTCTTCATCGGCAACACGGCAGAGTTCGTCATGGACGCGGTTGCCGCGGACATCCTGGTAGTGAAGTCCGCCGACTTCGACTCTCGTGTGCCGCGCCAGGGCCGCGGCGTTCAGATCCTGTCCATGCCCGTTTTGCCGGGCTGACAACCGAAAGTCAGAGGTGTGCTGCCTTATCCTTGCGGGGCGCGCGGCGAATGGGCGTCGCGGTGACCGGCAGGCAGCCCGCCAGGTGCTCGAAGATGTCATCGAGAGCGAGGATTCCCGCGAGCCTGCCGCGGTCATCCACTACTGGGACTCTCCGTACGGCGCCGTTGCGCATGCGACGCAGCGCGTCGTCGACGGAGAAATGTTTCGGGACCGTGATCGGCGGGCTGGTCATGACATCGCCGACGAGGAGACCGTGCAATTCGCAGTTGCGCGCGATGACGCTGGTGACGATGTCGCGGTCGGTCAGCAGGCCAATGGGTTTCTCGCCGCCGATGGCGCCGGCGGGCTCGACCACCACCAGGCAGCCGACGTTTCGTTCGCGCATCACCCATGCTGCGGTGGTTAGGTCCTCGTGCCGGCGAACGGTGACGACGCGTCGCTGGCAGAGCTCATAGGCGTTCATCCGATCCCCCTTCGTTCACGCACATGAAATTTTTTCACGTCGGACTTATAAGACGGCGCGCATGCAACGTTTTCAATAGGGACAATTGCGCATGTTCCTGATCCTTCTCGCGTCTCACGATGTTGGGTGCGCGACTTTCACTCATACAAACCCCGAGGAGCAAAGGATATGCCACGTGAGAAAAGTCCAGCCGCGTCGACCACGCGCAAGCGTGCAGCCCGCAACCCCGCCGCCATGGCCAACACGGCCAACACCGCCAACAAGTTGACCGTCGCCCACTTCGTCGGGCCTGAGCAGCGTGCGGATCTGATCGCCGAAGCCGCGTTTTTCCGCGCCGAGAAACGCGGTTTTGCCCCCGGCCACGAGGTCGAAGACTGGCTCGCGGCCGAATCGGAAGTTGACGCGAAGCTTCTGCGGACCGTGGAGTCCGGCCCGCGGGTCTAACCAGTCGAGCCTCACAACCCGGGCCTCGCAAGGAGTATGTTGCGGGGCATGATCGCGCCGACATCTGACGTTCTAGCGCTGCTGGAAGCCACGTTCGACGCCGTCGTGATCATGGATGATCGCGGGCGAATCCTGGCTTTCAACGCCTCCGCCGAGGCCATGTTCGGCTATCGCGCCGCCGATGCGCTCGGGCGCAATGTGTCCATGCTCATGACAGCGGTCGACCGCGCCGGGCACGACGACCATTTGAAACGATATCTCGGCGGCGGCGAGGCGCGCGTGCTCGGCACCGGTCGCGACGTCCGCGTGCGTCACCGCGACGGCAGCGAATTCTCGGTGTTCCTGAGCGTCGGGCGCATCGCCAACACCTCGCCGCCGCAGTTCGTCGGCTTTCTGCACGACACCTCGCTGCGCCGCAAGGCGCTCGCCACCCTCGAGAAGGAACGCCAGCTCAACCGGCTCTACCTGGACCTGGCGCAGGTCATGCTGGTGGCGACCGACCGCGCGGGGGTCGTGCACCTGGTCAACCAGCGGGCCATACGCGTTCTGAGAAAGTCGGATGCCGCCATCGTGGGCTGCAGCTGGATCGACAGTTGCGTGGCGCAGGAAGACCGCGCCGCTGCCCGCACGGCATTTCGCGCGCTGCTCATGAGCGGCAGCGACGAGCCGCAGATCTCCGAATATCACGTGCACCCGTCCGAGGGCGAGGACCGGTTCATCACCTGGCGTGGCGTGGCATTGCGCGATGCGGACAATGTGGCGACCGGCATCATGCTGTCGGGCGAGGACATCACCGATCAGCGCCGCGCGGAAAGCGAAGCGCACAAGGCGCTCGAACGCATGAACAGCGTCTCACGCCTGGCGACCATGGGCGAGATGGCTGCGGGTATCTCGCATGAGCTGAACCAACCGCTGGCGGCCATTGCCAACTACGCGCAGGCCTGCGTTCGCTTGCTGCGCTTCCCGGCAGCCGACATTCCCGAAATCTCCGGCGCACTCGAACAGATCGCCAGCCAGGCGTTGCGCGCCGGCGAAATCATCCGGCGTATCCGCTCGCTGGTGCGCAATGAGGACGTCCGGCGCGAGGCGCAGGACATCAACGACCTGATCCGTGAAGTTCATGGCCTGCTCGCGAGCGACGCCCGCGTGCATGATGGGCGGCTGGCCCTCGACCTTTCGACGCCGCTGCCGCAAGTGACGGTGGACGGCGTGCAGATCCAGCAGGTGCTCATGAATCTCGTACACAACGCTTTCGAAGCGCAAGGCGCCGAACACGACGGCGCGCCGTTCGAGGTACGCATTGCGACTCGACCCACCGAAGCCGGCGATGTCGAAGTGTCGGTGAGCGACCTGGGTCCGGGGCTCGCGGGCGAAGTCGAACAGAAGATTTTCGAACCGTTTTTCACCACCAAGCCCACCGGCACCGGGCTTGGGCTCGCGATCAGCCGGTCCATCATCAAGGCGCATGACGCGCGCTTGGGCTATCGCGCCAACCAGCCGCACGGCGCATGCTTCTACTTCATCCTCCCCGCGCACCAGGAGACACCGCAATGAAAGATCTGTCGCAGACCGTGTTTGTGGTCGACGACGACGACGCGGTACGCAACTCGCTGCGCATGCTGCTCAAGTCCGCTGGCATGCATTCGGAGGTTGCAGCTTCAGCGCAGGAATTCCTCTCGACGTATGACGTCGCACAGCCCGGCTGCCTGGTGCTCGATGTGCGCATGCCGGGAATGAGCGGCCTCGAGATGCAACACGAGCTCAATCTGCGCGGCGCCACCATTCCGGTGATTTTCATAACCGGGCACGGAGATATTCCGATGGCGGTGGAAGCCATGCAGCACGGTGCTTTCGACTTCCTGCAGAAGCCGTTCCGCGACCAGGAATTGCTCGATCGCGTGCAACGTGCGCTGGCCCGGGACACGGAATATCGCGCGCGCCTTCGCCACACCGACCGGATTCGCGAGCGGGTTGCGTCGTTGAGTCCGCGCGAGCGCGAAGTGCTCGATCTCGTCACCCAGGGCAAGGCAAACAAGATGGTCGCGGGCGACCTGGGGGTCAGCCAACGCACTGTGGAAATCCACCGTGCACACGTCATGCAGAAAATGGAAGCCGGGTCGTTGGCTGAGCTGGTGCGCATGATGATGACAATCGCGCCCTGAAGCTCGAGGTCGCGCGCGCGCGACACGAGGAAGTACGTATTTAACAGGCCGCAATGCGATGCAATGCTTCGCGCGGAATGGCGCCAACAGATCACAACGGCAAAAGCAGGGACGATGGCGCGCCAAAACGCATGCGCACCATCATCGTGGCCGGTCAATCCTCCGAGCGAACGCACGAGGTGCTACGCGCACTGCGTGGTTTCACCAATGTAATCTGGCCCACGTCGCTCGAGTCGGCGCTGGCCCAGGCAAGTTCCAAGGACGCCGGTTGCCTGGTGATCGCGGACGACCTGCGCGAGGAACCCGTAGATCAATTTCTGCAGGAGGCGCGTGAGCTGCAGCGAAACCTGCCGATCTTCGTGATCACCGATCCCGATGACGTCGCCGAAGCAGTTTCGGCCATGCGTCACGGTGCCACCGCGGTTATCGAGATTCCGCCTTCGTATGCCGCGCTGTGCGAAGAAGTCACGCGCGCGATGCAATGAACGCACAGCAGCAAGGACACACCCGCTTCACATTGGCAACATAGGATTCGTCCGTATTGACGCTCGCAGCCGGCCGACAAAGAATCTTCCGACATAATTACCCTACCAACGTCACGCAGAGCGAATCATGTCCGCACAGCTCGCCAATGTCGTTGCCCTCTCGCTCCCCCAGCCCGCCGGACAGGGCCTCATTCTCCATGTTGACGATGATGAAGCGATGCGACGCTCCACCGCGCTGCTGCTGCGCTCGGCCGGCTTCGAAACGCGCGAAGCCGCATACGGGGAGCAGGCGCTCGCACAAGTGGATTCGCTGCGTGGCCGACTCGACGTCCTGATCGTCGACTACCACCTCGGCTTCGGCATGACCGGCACCGAGGTCGCCGAGGAGCTGGCACGATTGCTAGGACACGCCGTGCCCACGGTGATCCTCACCGGCGACCCGGCCAACGCCGAGGTGCCCTGGCTGGCCGACGCGCCGGTATGGCTGGCACGCAAGCCATTGCCACCCGAAACGTTGTTAGCCGCACTGCCGCCACTGGTGGCATTTCAGCGCGCGGTCGGAGCAGTACCCCGGCGCTAGCTACGCTTCGTGTATAGCGGCAGCACGCGCGGCAGGTTCTTCTGAATGTCCTTGATGCGCTCTTTCGGCGCCGGGTGCGTACTCAGAAATTTTGGCGTGCCCGAACTCTCGGCAGCGCTCATCTTGTTCCACAGCGTGAGTGCCGCGTGCGGGTCGTAACCGGCGCGCGCCATGAGTTCGAGTCCGATCTGGTCGGCCTCGGATTCCTGGTCGCGGCTGAACGGAAGCTGGAACGTGACCTCGGCAACCATGTTGGCGATATTGGCGGCGCCCTCGCCGACTCCGGTTACCGCCGCGGCGCCTGACAGCACCAGCTGCTGCGCGTAGGCGCGCGACACTCGCTCGCGCGTGTGTTCGCGCAACGCATGCGCGATTTCGTGGCCGAGCACCGTGGCGATTTCGGCGTCGGAAAGATCGAGGCTGTCGATGATTCCCGAATACACCATGATTCGTCCGCCCGGCATGCAGTAAGCGTTGAGCTCTTTGTTCTGCTGCACATTGAACTGCCACTTCCAGGCCGCGGCATCACTGCGGAACGTCGGCGTTGCCGCGACGATGCGGCGCGCGATCGTGGTCACGCGGTCCAGCTGCGCCTTGTTGGTGTTGAGCACGCCCTTCTCGCGCGCGGCCTTGAGTTCGGCCTCGTAGGCTTCGGCAGCGCCCTGTTCGATCGTCTCGCTCGGCACCAGCATCTGCTGCTTGCGATCGACTCCGACGGCTCCCGCGCCCGTCGTCCTTACGGTCTCGCAACCGCCTGCAATCAACATTGCAGCCACGACAATCCCGATCAATCTGGTTCTGGTGTTCATCGACCGATGCTCCGTGAGAGGGTTTGCGCTAACAATCAACATTTGTCTGCTCACAGGTTAGGACATACGCGATTCTCGTGCAGGCTTTCTCCTACTGCGGACCAGCCATGGCACAAACTCCCCGCCCCGGACGCTCCCGCCAGCCAGGAATCGCGAGCGCCGGGATCATGAGGGGATCGCACTCGATTTCCGCGCATCTCGCCGCGGAAGTCCATCGTCTATCATATTGGCTGGGCGCGCTGGAAGAACTAGTTAGACTGGAGGCGTCGCGCAATCCGCGGCGATTAATTGGCGGCCGAAGATTTTCTGTCCCCATTCCAGTTGGCGGGCTCATAATCGCCCCATGAAGTTGCCTCTGAGTCGACGGCAGATCCTCCTTGCAGGCACAGTGGCGGCCCTCGCCCCTGCTGCGCAGGCCGAAGCGAAGCCCACGGCCGAGCCCGGCGGCAAGACGCTCGAGCTCTGGCCGGGCGGCGCCCCCGGCGCCAAAGGCGTCACCGTGCGTGAAGAGCTCGTCGAACGTCTGCCCGATGGGCCGATGCGCGATCGCTTCGTGCAGCATGTCACCCGTCCGATGCTCACATTGTTCGAGCCCAAGGGCGTGCCCAACGGCATCACCCTGCTCATCGTGCCCGGCGGCGGCTACGTCCGAGTGGTCATCGACAAGGAAGGATTCGAAGCAGCGGAATGGTTCTGCGCGCGTGGATTCGGCGCGGCGGTGCTGCGCTACCGCTTGCCGGCCGACGGCTGGGCCGCGGGTGCCGACGCGCCCGTGCACGACGCCATGCGGGCACTGCGTCTGCTGCGCAACCAGGCCCGGTTGAAGGCAAATGCAGCAACGCGTTTTGGCGTCATGGGTTTCTCGGCGGGCGGCCATCTGTGCGCGCGCCTGCTCACCGAGCCCACCCTGGCTTACGAGCATCGCGACGCCGCCGATGCCATGAGCGCACGCCCGGATTTCGGAATTCTCATGTATCCGGTTATAGCCACCACGGGAACACCAGCGCATGCCGGCTCAACGCAACAGCTGTTGGACTCCGGGGTGACGCGGGATGATCTGGCGCGCTATTCACCAAACCTCAATGTCAGCGCTGCGACGCCACCCACCATGCTGGTGCACGCTGGCGACGACACCAATGTCGTCGTGGAAAACTCCCTGTTGATGTACGAGGCCCTCCGCAGGTCACAGGTGCGCAGTGAGCTGCACGTGTTTGACAGCGGCGGGCACGGCTTCGGCCTCCGCAGCATCGCCGGCCAGGACGTAGCCGCCTGGCCCACGCTGGTCCAGAACTGGGCGATTCACAGTGCCGCACCCGCGGCCTGAGTCGGTCGACCAGCGGCGGCGCCGCTTGTTAGGCGTGGCGTCGCTCGGAGTGCTGGTGGCATCGCCGCTGGCGCGCGCGGCCGCCACCACGGCGGTGGTGCGCGCCGCCGCCGGGCGCGTCCGGGGCCACATCGATGGCGATATGCAGATTTTTCGCGGCATTCGTTATGGCGCGGATACCAGCTTGCGCCGCTTCACAAAGCCAGTGGCGCCCGAGCCATGGCGAGGCATCGTAGACGCCACTACCTTCGGCGCCGCCAGCCGTCAACCGGGCCCGGAGCCGAACCAGTCCGAGGATTGCCTGTTCCTCAACGTCACGGCGCCGGTTGCGAAAGCGGCCCGCTCAAGGCCAGTGATCGTCTACATACATGGCGGTGCGTATTCGAGCGGCTCGGGGTCGAGCTCGCTGTACGACGGAGCCACGCTCTGTCGGCGGGGCGACGTGGTCGTGGTGACGGTGAATCACCGGCTGAGTCTGTTCGGCTACCTGTATCTGCCCGGCTTTCCCGATTCGGGCAATGCTGGAATGCTCGACCTGGTGCTCGCCCTGCGCTGGGTACGCGACAACATCGCAGCTTTCGGCGGCGACCCGCGCTGTGTCACCTTGTTAGGCCAATCGGGCGGCGGCGCCAAGATCGCGACGCTCATGGCCATGCCGGCGGCGGCCGGCCTGTTTCATCGTGCCGTCACCATGAGCGGCCAGCAGGTGACCGCGTCAGGACCGCTGCATGCGGCCGGCCGCGCGCGAGTGTTGCTCGACAAGCTCGGTGTCCTGCCCGAACACGCGGCCACACTCGCCACTCTTCCCGCCGCGGACTTGCTGCGCGCTCATTCCGGCTCGGTCGATCCCTATGTCGGGCGCGGCGGCCTCTACATGGGTCCGGTGCTCGACGAGCGCACGCTCACGCGCCACCCGTTCTATCCGGACGCCCCGGCGCAGTCCGCGGGCATCCCGATGATGATAGGCAACACTCACGACGAGACGCGGTCGCTCATTGGCCGCGGCGATGCGAGTTCGTGGACCATCAGCTGGGACGCGTTGCCGCGGCGACTCGAGACCGAGCTGCGCGTGGATATTTCCGCGGAGCTGGTGGTCGCCGAATACCGGCGTTGGTATCCGAACTATTCGCCTTCGGACGTCTTTTTCGCGGCGACGACGGCGGGGCGCTCGTGGCGCGCGGCCATCATCGAGGCGGAATTGCGCGCAGCGCAGGGTTCACCGGCCTTCGCCTACCAGCTCGACTGGGGTTCACCGCAAGATGGCGGCAAGTGGGGCGCGTTCCACACGCTCGACATCCCGCTGATGTTCGGCACGCTGACCTCGAGCGAGTCGCTGACCGGCAACGGCGAAGAAGCACAACGCGTATCGTCGACCATGCAGCGCGCGCTGCTCGCGTTCGCACGCACCGGCGACCCTAACTATCCGGAGCTGGCGCGCTG
>JBDTSV010000192.1:0-9299 GCA_039930985.1 Pseudomonadota bacterium | reverse complement strand
TGATCTGAGTCTCGTCGATGGTTTCGTACTTGATGAGCGCCTGCGCCATCGCATCGAGCTTGTCGCGATTGGTTTCGAGAATGTTCTGCGCCTTGCGGTACGCAGTGTCGATGACACGGCGCACTTCCACGTCGATGACGTGCGCGGTCTCGTCGGACACTTGTTTGTGCTGCGTGACCTGGCGGCCCAGGAAAACTTCACCGCTCTCCTCCGAGTACGTGAGCGGCCCGAGCTTGTCGGACAGACCCCACTTCGTGACCATGTTCCGCGCGAGCATGGTCGCGCGCTCGATGTCGTTCGAAGCACCGGTGGTGACGGCTTCGGGGCCGAACGCCAGCTCTTCGGCAATGCGTCCGCCGAACAGGCTCGCGATCGAAGACTCGAGCCGCTGCTTGCTGTAGCTGTAGCGGTCCTCTTCCGGCAGGAAGAAAGTTACGCCCAGCGCGCGGCCGCGCGGAATGATGGTGACCTTGTATACCGGGTCGTGCTCCGGAAGGTTCACGCCCACGATCGCGTGACCGGCTTCGTGATAGGCAGTGTTGAGCTTCTCTTTCTCGTTCATGACCATGGAGCGGCGCTCGGCACCCATCATGATCTTGTCTTTGGCACGCTCGAGCTCGTCCATGCTCACCGTTCGCTTGTTGGCGCGTGCGGCGAACAGTGCGGCTTCGTTCACGAGGTTGGCGAGATCGGCGCCGGAAAATCCAGGCGTTCCGCGGGCGATGTACGCCGGCTTCACGTCTTCGGCCAGCGGCACCTTGCGCATGTGCACGCGCAGAATCTGTTCGCGGCCGCGCACGTCGGGCAACGGCACGACGACCTGGCGATCGAATCGGCCCGGACGCAGCAGCGCCGGATCGAGCACGTCGGGACGGTTGGTGGCAGCGATGACGATGATGCCTTCGTTACCTTCGAACCCGTCCATCTCGACCAGCAACTGGTTCAAGGTCTGTTCGCGTTCATCGTGACCACCGCCGAGGCCCGCACCGCGGTGACGGCCCACGGCGTCTATTTCGTCGATGAAGATGATGCACGGAGCGTGTTTCTTGGCCTGCTCGAACATGTCGCGCACGCGCGAAGCGCCAACGCCGACGAACATTTCGACGAAGTCGGAGCCGGAAATGGTGAAGAACGGCACCTTGGCTTCGCCGGCGATGGCGCGCGCCAGCAAGGTCTTGCCGGTTCCAGGTGAGCCCACCATGAGCACGCCCTTGGGGATCTTGCCGCCCAACTTCTGGAACTTGCCCGGATCCTTGAGGAAGTCGACGATTTCGCTGACTTCCTGCTTGGCCTCTTCCACGCCCGCAACGTCGGCGAACGTGATGTTGACCTGATCCTCGCCTAACAATCTTGCGCGGCTCTTGCCGAACGACATGGCACCGCGGCCACCAGCCGAGCCTTGCATCTGGCGCAGCATGTAGACGAACACGAGTATCAGCAGCAATGCCGGCGCCAGTTGCAGCAGCAATTGCGTGAGGAAGTTCGGCTGTTTCGGCGGCTCACCCCTGAAGTCGATACGCGCCTTGTCGAGCGTACCGATCAACATGGTGTTGTCGGTTTCGGGGTTGTAGGCCTTGAATTTGGTCTTGTCCTTGCGAACGCCGAGGACTTCGTCACCGCGCAAAGTGACCGAGTCCACGCGGCCGTTGCGCACGTCGTCGAGCACGGTCGAATAGGACACCTGCGTGGGCTCCGTGCCCGTGGGGACGTAGCGGCTGAAGACCACGACCATCACCATCACGATCACGACCCAAAGCAGGATATTTTTCGTCAGATCATTCAAAGGCTTACCCTCGCGAGACGACCGGCCCGATACAGGATTGCGGTCAACCTACACCAATCGAAAACCGCTCGCCAGCAGGTAAAGCTCAGAACCGCCGGACCGGGAAGCGAGAAACATTGGAGCGCTGATTCATGTGTGTTCGTTGAAAAGGGCGCTCTGGGACGTTTTGATGGGACCCAAAAGGTTTGGTTTCAAGTGCCGACACCATGAAAATCAGCGCCAGCTCAGCGAGATACGTCGATCGGGGCGTCGGCAATCTTTACAATGCCGCCATGGAAATGTCTGAACGCCAGCGTAAATATCTTCGCGGATTGGGTCACGCGTTGAGCCCGGTTCTGCTCATCGGCTCTTCGGGGGTTTCGCCCTCGGTCATCGCCGAGGCCAAACGCGCCCTGCACGATCACGAGCTCATCAAGGTCAAGTTCCGCGGCGCGGAACGCGAGGCACGCGATGCAGGTCTTTCGGACCTGGCTACTGCGACCGACAGCGTCATGGTCCATCGCATCGGGCATACGGCCCTCTACTACAAACGCCGAATTGACCGTCCCGGAATTGTGATCCCGGACGCATAAAGGCACGCCGCCGCTGGCCGATTTCCTATCACTGGGGTGAGGATCACCTCGCGGGAGTTAATGCCGAACTTCCAGTGGTAAGCTGCTGGAATAAGTCGTATATCAGTCAAAACATGGCGGTTCAACACACACGCTCGTTTGGGCGCGAAGCGGCGGCGGTCTATCTAGCTGCGGCGCTCGTCGTGTTTGGCACGTGGGCAGCGTCTCACTACCTCATCCTGCGCAAGTTCGAGAACATCGAGCAGAACGAGGTTTCGCGCAGCATCGAGGTGATGCGCAAGGCGCTGGTCGCCAAAAACACGGAGATCGAAACTGTCTCGCGAGATTGGGCGCGGTGGGACGACATGTACTCGTACGTGTCGACACTGGATCCGAAGTTCGAGTCCGAAAATTTCTCGGAGACCGGCCTCGACGAGATGAACGTCGATCTCGTCTGGGTGCTGGACTCGAAGGACAAGGTCATTTCGTCGTTCGAGAACGATACCGACGACGCGCGCTACAAGCATCCAGCGAGTGTCCCGGTCGCCATGGAGATCAACCGGCTGACGCCGTCCGTGCGCACCGTTCTCGACCAGGAAGGCACGCTGCGCCTGGTCCAGATCAACGGAGTGCCGCATGTCATCGTGGCGCACACTATCCTCCACACCGACCGCAGCGGCCCGGCCGGAGGCACGCTCATTTTCGCGCGTCGCATAGCGGCTCCCGAAATTGCCAGCATAGGTGCGGACAGCCAGCTCAATGTTCGCTTCGCCCTGCTCAACGACCGCTCCGTGGAAGCCGAGAAGCCGGAGCTGCTGGTCGCGCCCGACGGGCGCCGAATCATTCGCCGCTCGGACAATGCGATTGAGGGCCAGCTGCGCCTCGATACCATCGACAGCGTCCCGATCGCGGTGCTCTCGACGACGCTGCCGCGCACGGTCATGCAGAGCGGCCAGCAAGGCGTGCGCTACCTCGTCGGCTGGGTCGCTCTGCTCATTAGCATTGTCGTGGCCGCGTGGCACGCTTACAGCGGCCGGCTGCGTCGCACATCGGCGGCGGCCGCCACGAGCGAAACGCGCTACCGCGCGATCTTTGATCGCGCCGCCTCAGGAATACTGCTGTTCGACCCGAATTCGCGCCGCGTGCTCGATGCGAATCCCCAGGCACAAAGGCTAATCGGCGCGTCGCTCGATGAACTGCGCCGTCGCGATGTCGCCACCATATTCGACACGCCGGTATCGCTCGCGGCCGGCATCCAGGATCAACCTGCCGAGATTAGGCCCGCGCAGCTGATCCGCGGCGACGACCAACGCCGCGACGTGGAATTCTCGGTCGTCGATCTCGATCCGGGTACCGGCCGCGTCCACGCCATGTTGCTGCAGGATATTTCGCACCGGCGTGAAGCCGAGCGGCGTGCCCAGGAACATCAGTTGTCGCTGCAGCATCTCGCAACGCATGATGCCCTCACCGGCTTGCCGAACCGCACCTTCCTCAATGAAGAGCTGCCGCGCCTCATCGACGAAGCGGCGCGCCGCGGCGATTCGCTGTCGATCCTGTATATCGACTGCGACAATTTCAAGAATATAAACGATTCGCGCGGCCATTCGATCGGCGACGACTATCTACGCAGCGTGGCGCGCCGCCTGCGCGATTCCATCGCCAGCCCCGACCTCGTGGTACGCATGGGAGGTGACGAGTTCCTCGTGGTCACGCGCCACTACGGTCTCGAACCCGACAGCGCGGCGATTGCCGAGCGCGTCGCGGCGGCACTGAAGAAACCCGTGCGCCTGGGCGAAGCCACCTACTCCGCCACCACCAGCATCGGACTCTCCATCTACCCGCGCGACGCCACCAGCATGAGTGAACTGCTGCGTTCCGCCGACATCGCGCTGTACGAAGCCAAGGCACGCGGCCGCGACAACGTGCAGATGTTCGACTCGGCCATGAACAAGCGCGTGCACACGCGCCTGGCGCTCGAGCAGGATCTGCGCAGCGCGGTGAACCGCGAGGCCATCGAGATTCACCTGCAACCGATCGTCGACATCCGCAGCGGCCGGCTGGTCTCCTTTGAAGCCCTGGCGCGCTGGAACGATCCGCGTCACGGCTCGGTGCCGCCGCTGCAATTCATCGAAGTCGCGGAAGCTTCTGATCTCATCGTCGAGCTGGGTGAATGCGTCATCAGAAACGTCGCGCGGCAGATCGCCGCCTGGCAGCGCGCGGGCCTGAAGCCCGTTCCGGTCGCGGTGAACGTCTCGGCGAAGCAGCTCAAGCGCTCCAATCTGCCCGAGCGCATCGTCGCCATTGCGCACGAATTCGACATCGCGCCGCACCAGCTCGAAGTCGAACTCACAGAAAGCGTCGCCATGCAGGATTCCGAGCAGCACGTGGCCAAGCTACATGCGCTGCGCGATCTCGGCGTGCGCGTCTCGGTGGATGACTTCGGCACCGGTTATTCGAGCCTCGCCTATCTGCGCAATCTTCCGATCGACTACCTGAAGATCGATCGCACCTTCGTGCGTGACATGAATGTCGACCGCAACGATGCCGCCATCGTGCGCGCCATCATCAGCATGGCGCAGAGCCTGCACCTCGGCACCGTCGCCGAAGGTATCGAGACGCGTGAGCACGCTTCGCAGTTGTTGGCGCTGGGTTGCTCGACTGGCCAGGGCTATTTCTTCGCCAAGCCCATGCCAGCGCACGAGACCAATGAGCTGCTGCGCACCATGCGTGGCTCGGCGCCGGTCACCACGAATCCGACCTTGGAAATCGTCCGCGTCTCCTGAGGCGTTGTGTCGGATTGCAGCCGCGGCCTTGGTTCCTGAACATCACGGCTTGCCGGGCACCCAGAAGTCTTTCCAGCTCAGGCCCGCATCCTTGATGGCTTGCAGGCGGCGCTTGAGCTGCGCTTCATCGAAGCTCGTGGCGCCACCGGAGCTGAACGCCACGCGATATCCCTTGGCCTTGAGGCTCCTGAGTAGTTCGACGTCCGGACCGCGATCGCGGTCGACGAGCAACGCGACCGAGCCCGTGATTTGCGGCAACTCCTGCATGCGCAACGGCAGCACGCCGTATCTGCGGGCCTGGCGCCAGAAATCCTCGGCCGAAGCACCTTCCGGCGCCGACAGGCCGAAATCGATCAACGCAATGTTGTCGTTGGACGCTTGCGTGACGAGCTGGTCAAGTTCGCGATCGGCGAGCGGCACCAGCCCCACAGGCGGCGCAGCGTCGCTGGGCAGAATCTTGACCTTCATATTGCGATATTTCACGACACTGCCGGGGTCGTGCGCCTGCAAGGCGAAAGTCCCGGAACCTAACAACCTGCCATTCTTGTCGGCGGGACGAAAGGCGTTCTCGGGCTCGGAGTATTCGCAGACCACCTGGTCGTCGATGAAAGTCTGGAGAGTCTTGCCGATCACGCGAATGCGATAGTTGAACCAGACGTTGTCCGCGACGGGTGCCTGCCAGTTGTTGCGAATCGCATAGATGCTGCCGGTCATCTTGTGTTCGATGTAACCATTCATTTTCTCGGCGGGCGGATTGGAATTGATGACCTGCAGCTCGTAGCCCGCGGCTGGGAATCCGGGACCCTGCCACTTGGTATGCACATAAATACCGCTATTCGCACCGGCCGAGGTCATGACCCCGGCGGAGAATTCGAAATTGCGGAACTCGTGTTTGGCGACCTTGCCCACGTAGAACAGGTGCGCCCGGTCGCCGTGCGACACGAAGGTGCCGTCTTCGACGACCCAGGACTCCGGCCGCTCCGCGGCTTTCCACCCATCGAGCGTCTTGCCGTCCTGCAACGCGATCCAGTCCTGCGCCCCCGCCAGCGACGCGCCGGCCACCGCCGCCACCGCGAAACTCCACATCGCGAATCGCTTCATGACCGCACCCCCTCGTCAGTTTTTCTGGCGATCTAGCTACACGTAACGGACGTTCATGACCTCGTAGCTGTGCTTGCCACCCGGCGCGACCACGTCGACGACATCGCCCTTGCTCTTGCCGACGATGGCACGCGCGATCGGCGAGGTGATGGAGATGCGCCCGGTTTTGATGTCGGCTTCGTCCTCACCGACGATCTGGTAACAGATGTGCTTGCCGTCATCCTGATCTTCGAGATCGACGGTGGCGCCGAAGATGACCTTGCCGTTGTTGTTGAGCGACGCCGTGTCGATGACTTCGGCGGTGGAGAGCTTGGCTTCGATTTCGCCGATACGGCCCTCGATGAAGCCCTGCTGCTCGCGCGCGGCGTGATATTCGGCGTTCTCGGACAGATCACCATGACTGCGAGCTTCGGCGATCGCCTTGATGACGCGCGGACGATCCTCGCCCTTCAGGCGCTTGAGTTCGTTGCGCAGCGCTTCGGCCCCGCGCAGCGTCATCGGAGTGCGTTTCATGACCTCGCCTCTTTGTGCAGGTCCTGCAGCCGGTTCACTTCCACGGCGTCCAGGTGGTCCAGAGCTTCGCAGGTTGCGAGCGCGCCCGCGAGCGTCGTGTAGTAGGTCACGCGTTTGTGCACCGCTTCGCGCCGGATGGAGTTCGACTCACGGATGGCGGTTTTGCCTTCTGTGGTGTTCACGATCATGGCGAATTCATCGTTCTTGATCATGTCGACGATGTGCGGCCGGCCCTCGCGCACTTTGTTAGCACGTCTGCAGGTGAATCCCGCATCCGTGATGACCTTGGCCGTGCCATCGGTGGCCGCCAATTCGAAGCCGTGCTCGATGAGCTTGCGCGCCAGCAAGACGGCGCCCGGCTTGTCGCGCTCGCGCACGCTGATGAGCACCAGGCCCGAACGCGGCAGCGTCACGCCCGAGGCAGCCTGCGCCTTGGCGTAGGCCTCGCCGAACGTACGGCCGGTACCCATGACTTCGCCGGTGCTCTTCATTTCGGGTCCCAGGATCGGGTCGGACTCGGGGAATTTGTTGAACGGGAATACGGCTTCCTTCACCGAGAAGTAAGGCGGTATCACCTCGGTGACGTTCTCCATGTTCTTCATCTTTTTACCGGTCATGACGCGCGCGCCGATTTTGGCGAGTGGCACGCCCGTGGCCTTGGAAACGAACGGCGCGGTACGCGACGCTCGAGGATTGACCTCGAGCACATAGATGATGCCGTTCTGGATCGCGAACTGGATGTTCATGAGACCGATGACCGACAGCGCCTTGGCGAGCTTGCGGGTCTGCTCGCGAAGTTCCGCCTGGATCTCCGGCGTCAGGCTGTTAGGCGGCAGCGAGCAACCGGAATCGCCCGAATGCACACCGGCCTGCTCCACGTGTTCCATGATGCCGCCGATCAGCACGTCTTCGCCGTCACAGCAGGCATCGACGTCCACCTCGATGGCCACATCGAGAAAGCGGTCGAGCAGCACCGGGCTGTCGTTCGACACCTTCACTGCGGTGGTCATGTAGGTGCGAAGGTCGTCTTCGTTGAACACCACTTCCATGGCCCGGCCGCCGAGCACGTAAGAAGGCCGCACGACCAGCGGGAAGCCCACCGTCCGCGCCAGCGCCACGGCCTGGTCTTCGGTTCGCGCGGTCGCATTCGCAGGTTGTTTGAGCCCGAGATTCTTGACCAGCACCTGGAAACGCTCGCGGTCCTCGGCCATGTCGATCGAATCCGGCGACGTGCCGATGATCGGAGCGCCGGCAGCTTCCAGCGCGCGCGAAAGTTTGAGCGGCGTCTGGCCACCGTATTGAACGATGACGCCTTCCGGCTTTTCCTTGGCGATGACTTCGAGCACGTCCTCGAGGGTGAGCGGCTCGAAGTACAGGCGATCGGAGGTGTCATAGTCGGTGGACACCGTCTCCGGATTGCAATTGACCATGATGGTTTCAAAACCGTCTTCGCGCAGCTGCAGCGCTGCGTGTACGCAGCAGTAATCGAACTCGATGCCCTGCCCGATCCGATTCGGCCCGCCGCCGAGGATCATGATCTTGCGTCGGTTGGTGGGCTGCGCCTCGCACTCTTCCTCGTATGTGGAATACAGATAGGCCGTCGACGTGGCAAATTCCGCCGCGCAGGTATCGACGCGTTTGTAGACCGGCCGGATGTTGAGCGCATGCCGCTTGGCGCGGATCGTATCTTCGTTGGTATTCGTGAGCACGCCGAGTCGGCTGTCGGAGAATCCGCGGCGCTTGAGCTCGCGCAGGCGATCGGTCTCGAGTGATGCGACGCCGCCTTCGCGCACGCGCGACTCTTCGACGAGCAGTTCTTCGATCTGCGCGAGGAACCACGGATCGATATAGGACAGCTCTTCGATTCGCTCGCGTGACCAGCCGGCGCGGAATGCGTCGGCGACAAACAGCAGGCGGCTGGGACCTGGCGCGCGAAGCTCGTAGGCCAGCTTGTCGCGCCCCTCTTCGGACGCGACGTCGGTGACCTGCTCGTTGAGCCCGTCGAGGCCCGTCTCGAGCCCACGCAGCGCCTTCTGCAAAGACTCCTGGAAAGTGCGGCCGATGGCCATCACTTCGCCGACCGATTTCATCTGCGTGGTCAGACGCGTGTTCGCCGCCGGGAATTTCTCGAAGGTGAAGCGCGGAATCTTGGTGACGACGTAGTCGATGCTGGGCTCGAACGAAGCCGGGGTGGCGCCGCCGGTGATGTCGTTCTTGAGCTCGTCGAGCGTGTAGCCGACCGCGAGCTTCGCGGCGATCTTGGCGATCGGAAACCCCGTCGCCTTGGAAGCCAGCGCCGAAGACCGCGACACGCGCGGATTCATTTCGATGACCAGCAGTCGTCCGTCTTTCGGGTTCACGGCGAACTGCACGTTTGATCCGCCAGTGTCGACGCCGATCTTGCGCAGCACCGCGATCGACGCGTTGCGCATGCGCTGATATTCCTTGTCCGTCAGCGTTTGCGCCGGCGCGACCGTGATCGAGTCGCCGGTGTGCACGCCCATGGGATCGAGGTTCTCGATCGAGCAGACGATGATGCAGTTGTCGTTCTTGTCGCGAACGACCTCC
>JBDTSV010000191.1:0-9133 GCA_039930985.1 Pseudomonadota bacterium | reverse complement strand
GCCGAAGGAGCCGTGCCCCGGTACGTCGGCCTGCGCCTGGGATCGGCGAAGGGTAAGGACGGCAAGAACCTCGACGTGGAAGTCACGCTCGAGACGGCGCCATCGGTATTGTTCGACGCCGTGGTGATTCCGGATGGCGACGCGGGGGTGAACGCGTTGTTAGCTTCCGGACACGCCCTCGAATTCGTGAAGGATCAGTTTCGCCACTGCAAGACCATCCTGGCCTTGGGCGCAGGAGAAAAACTGCTGGCCGCCGCCGGCATTCCCGAGGTGCTCAAGGATGGCGCCAAAGATGCGGGCCTGCTGAAGTTCGCCAACGCTAACCAGGCAGCTGCCCCGTTTATCGCGGCCATCGCCAAACACCGCCACTTTGAACGGCAGAGCGACCCGCCAACGATCTGAAGAGCACGCTGACCGAACGCCGCGATCAAGTGATCGCGGTTTCGTACCACTTTGCGTAAGGACTGTCTTTTACCTTGTGGCGATTGAGATCTGGTGTGCCATCGGTCCACCAGACGGCACCGCGTTCCCCAAGGCTGATCTTCGCGGCGTCAACCGCCTTGCGGGCGAGCGCCAACTCGGCGGCAACTCCTGAGCGCAGTGCCAGCTTCACGGCGCGGCGCGCGTTCATCAACTCGCGTATCAGTGTCTCCCGCAGCTCCGTCGGCAGGTCCGGATTGGCGCGCCGCCACAGGCGTCCGCGGACCACAAAGTAGCGGCCATCGGGCGTAATGCGTTCTGTCATTTCATTCTCGTTGTTCGTTTCACTGGAGTTATGTACCACAGCGCCTCCAGAATCCAGCCTCAGCTTAACTTCCTGGAGACGTTTCATGCGCATCGGCACCCCTCTTTCGCCTTCCGCTACCCGCGTCATGCTTCTCGGCGCCGGCGAGCTCGGCAAGGAAGTGGTGATCGAACTGCAGCGCCTGGGCGTCGAAGTCATCGCCGTCGATCGCTATGCCGACGCGCCAGCGCAGCAGGTCGCGCATCGCGCCCACGTCATCGACATGACTGACGGCGCGGCGATCCGCGCGCTCGTGTTGAAGGAACGCCCGCACCTCGTGGTGCCCGAGATCGAAGCCATTGCCACCGACGAACTCGTGAAGATCGAGGCGGAAGGTCTTGCGCGTGTCATCCCGTCGGCGAACGCCGCGCACATCACCATGAACCGCGAGCGCATCCGTCGGCTGGCCGCGGAAGAGTTGCGCTTGCCTGTCTCGAAGTACGCCTTCGCCTCGACGCTCGAAGAATTGCGGAAAGGTATCGACGGTGGCGTCGGTTACCCCTGCTTCGTGAAGCCGGTGATGTCGTCTTCCGGCAAAGGTCAGAGCAAGATCAAGGATGCCGCCGGAGTCGCGAAAGCCTGGGACCACGCACTCTCCGGCGGCCGCGTCAAACAACCGCGGGTCATCGCTGAAAGCGAAATCCAGTTCGATTTCGAGATCACATTGCTCACGGTGCGACACGCCGGCGGCACGTCGTTCTGCGAACCCATTGGCCACGTGCAGGTCGACGGCGACTATGTCGAATCCTGGCAGCCGCAGGCGATGACGGCGACGGCGCTCGAAACCTCGCGCACGATCGCCCGGAAGGTGACCGACGCACTCGGCGGACTCGGAATCTTCGGCGTGGAGTTGTTCGTGAAGGGTGACGACGTCTGGTTCTCGGAAGTCAGTCCGCGGCCGCACGACACCGGGCTCGTCACGCTGGTCAGCCAGCACCTGAGCGAGTTTGCGCTACATGCGCGCGCCATCCTGGGATTGCCCGTCGACACAGGTCTGCGCACGCCCGGCGCGAGCGCGGTCATCTACGGCGGCATGGAAGCGAAGGGCATCGTGTTCGAAGGGGTCGATGAAGCGCTCAAGCTGCCGGGTGCGGAAATCCGGTTGTTTGGCAAGCCGGAGGCGTTCACGAAGCGGCGCATGGGCGTGGCGCTGGCGCGCGCAGCTGATACCGAAACGGCGCGAGTCAACGCAAAGCGTGCGGCCGCCGCTGTGAAACCCGTCGTCGGCTAGTCATCCATTCGGTACGGTCGCGAAGATTTGCGCCGCGAGTCAACCGACGTCGACCTCGTGCGTTGATCAACCCGAGGTGACTTGCATGCGTTTACCCGCTCTACTGCTTGCGTCGGTGTTGTGTATGGCCGTGGCCGGGTGCGTCTCGCCGCCACCACGCCGGCATGCGCTGGTGGAAGTCAGCGTGCGACCACCCGCGCCGCGCGTCATTGTGGCTCCGGGAGCGCGACGAGGCTTTGTCTGGGCGCCGGGGTACTGGCGCTGGAACGGCCGCGCTCACGTGTGGACAGACGGCCGCTGGCTCCGCGAGCGTCGCGGCGAGCACTGGGTCGCGGCTCATTGGGAAGAAAGCCGCCGCGGCTACTGGCACTTCGAACAAGGGCACTGGGAGCGTTGACGCGCGTTCACAACTTGAGGTGATCCATGTTCGGCGCCTCGTACTTTTCGCCTTCGGACCGCCGGTCCGTTCGTTTGATCTTGCCCGCCTGGGTAGCGAGCGCGAGAACCAGGCTATTGCCGGCCGGCAGAACGTGGGGTTGTTCGTTGAAGACGGGATCGGTGTAGGCGTGTTCGGCGTCGACCAACCTCCAGCCTTGACGTTTGTATTGATCGAGAAGGTCGCCTAGATAGAGCTCGTTCAGGACGTTGTGGTGGACCAGCAGTGTGTGTTTGACGCTGCGCCCGAGCGTTCGAGTCGCAAGGCCGTCGTAGTACGCGGAACGACCCCGGATGTGCTCGAGATAATAGTCGCGATAACCAGTCGTATCGGCGCCTGCATCCGCGCCGAGGCGCTGGCGGAGCCGGTCGTCGATATACCAGTCGGAAGCGTCGATGGTCACGGCGCCGTTTTTGTAGCCGTGCTCGGCGAGGAAAGACCGCATTCGATCGCGCTGCTCTGCGCTGTTGCCTTCCCTGAGGTACGGAAAGCGGAAGAACCGCCGGAATTGCGGATAGTCCTTGATGATGGCTTCGCAGCGCAGGACGTCCGCGCAGTATTCGGTGAAGTCGTTGTCGGCGTAGTTCCGATGGGAATATGTGTGGTTGCAGATGATGTGGCCGTCGTCGTTCCATTGCTTCAGCCGGCGCAGACCCTGTGGAGAATCCACGTTCGTGCCGCAGACGAAGATTGCGGCTTTCAGCGCGTGGGAACGAAGGGCGCCAAGAATGGCATCGTTCCGCTTTTGGGCAGTGGATTCATCAGCGCCTAACAGGCTGAAGTCATCCATGGTGATGGAGACTTGCCGAGCTGCGGCTGCGAGGCTCATGCGCGGCGTGATCGCCGTGGCGAGGACGCCCGCCCCGAGGAGCTTGGCGAGGTCGCGGCGCTTCATAGTTTCGCTTCTCCGGTCATTACACTGTGCGCGCTGGCCGTTCTTGCCAGGGCAGCAGCCAGATCTGTCTGACCAGCGCTCACCCTACGCAGGCCGGCTGCGATATGCAGCGAACAACTCCGACACCAGCACGCCGTCGATTTTCATGTGGGAAACATTCGCGTTGGCGATCGATACGTGAGTCAGGTTGATATTCGAGAACGTGGCGTCGCTCAGGTTGACGTTGTTGAATGCAGCCTTCTGCAGGTTCACGTCATCGAAGCGCGAGCCGGCGAGGTTCGCATCGTGAACATCGAGTTCTTCCCGGATCTTGTGCAATTTCATTTCAGCTCCCGGCCGATCTGGATGAGGGCGATGAGCGCCCGCCGGGCGTTCTCGACATTTCTTTCTCCCACGCGCTCCGTCAACTCTTCGTCGATGCGGACGCGCGCCGCGCCCTGCACCTTCGCGGCGGCGCGCCCACGCACGGAGAGAGTGATCGTCAGACGGCGACGGTCTTCCGCATCCACGTTTCGCTGTAGATAGCCACGTTCGACCAGTGCGTCCACCAGCTGGCCCGCGGCCTGCTTCGAAAGACGCAACTGATCGATGAGCTTGCCCAACGGATGATCGCCGGCGTGCGCCAGCCCACCGATGACATAGAGGCCATTATTCGGCATGTCGTCGTAGCCCGCCTTGGCGAGAGCCGCGCGCATCGCGCCGCCGTATGTCGCGAGCGCGTGGCGCAGCAGCGCGGGCATCGAAACGGGATCGGGCGGCTCTGGTTGCGGCATGCGCGGACCATAGTCGGCTTCCCAATATTAGTCAATAACACATACTATCAATCTATGAGACTACCGCAGATTCATGATTCCTTGGACTGCGACGATCTCACCGGAACCTGAGCGTGAACTCGCTGCCGGTGCCGGGCGCGGTCTTCACGGTCAGCATGCCTTTGTTGAGCGCCATGATCTGCCGCGACACGCTCAAGCCGACGCCGCTGCCGCTGCGCTTGGTGGTGAAGAACGGCAGAAAGATGTCGTCCACGTGCGCCGCGTCGATGCCGGGACCGTTGTCGATCACCTGGATCAGCACCTTGCCGCGATCGTCGCGGGAACCTCGCAACTCGACGTGTCCCCCGTCACGCCCGACGAGCGCCTCGGCCGCGTTCTTCAGAAGGTTGATCAGCACTTGCTCGATCTGCTGCGGATCGGCGCGCACCATCATGTTCGCGCCGACGGCCTGCACTTGCAGGCTCACGCCATCGGCCGCGAGCGCGGGAGCCATCAGTGCGTGCACTCGATCCAGCAGCACGGCGACATCGACTTCCGCGAGGCTCGGCCGCGGGAGATTGGTCAGCACGCTGTAGGCCTGAACAAACTTGAGCAGGCCGCTGCCGCGTGAATGGATCGAGGCAAGCCCGCGCGCGAGATCGTGTTGCTCGTCGCTCGCGAGGTTCATCGACAACTCGCCGGTTTTCTCATCCACCAGCCGATCGTGGATAAGCTTGGTCAGCGAAATGATCGGCGTCACGGAATTCATGATCTCGTGCGTGAGCACCTTGATCAGCTTTTGTGAGTAGTCGATCTCGCGCTGCTCGAGCTCGTCGCGGATGTTCTGAAACGAGATCAGCTTGTAGCGCTCGTCGAGAAGTTCGAACTCGGTCGCGAACAACGCCAGCTGCAGCGCCTCGTCGACGATTTTTACGCTGATCAGCGCGCGGCCCCCGTCGGCAAGCTCCTCGATCGCGGCGGTGAGCTGCGGGTCGATACGGTCGAAAGACTTCAGGGTTGCCAGATGCGGCGTCTTGAACAGCGCTTTCGACTCGCGGTTCATCAGCGTGACCGCGTCGTTGCCGTCGAGGCAGATCAGCGCGACGCTCACGTGCTCGACCAGTGCTTCGAGGTATTGATGGTTCGCCGCGCGCTGCAGATTCAGGTTGCGGTATTTCCCGGCCAGCAGGCGATAGGCGGACTCGAGATCGCGAAACACTTTGCCCTTGCGCGCGAGCGGCAGACTCACGGCAAAGTCGTCGTGCGCGACGAAGGAGATGAATTCGGCGAGCTCGCGATTCACGGCCTCGACGTAGCGCACGAGCTCGACCAGGAGCGCCACGGCAAGAATGCCGCACACGATCGGCGTTACCTGCCAGGCGGTGTTGGTCACACTCCAGGCGACGAGGACGATCAGGCCGAATACGGCCAAGGCCCTCGCGACGACGTTCAGCCGAAAGTTCTCAAAGCCCATGCTTGGTCATCTTTCGGTAGAGCGTCGTTCGGCCAAGCCCGAGCTCTTGCGCGGCCCTGCTCAGGTTGCCGTCGTGCTTCGCCACGGCCTGGCGGATCGCGATCTTCTCGAGCGCCTCGAGGTTGAGCTCTCGCTGCGGGTCCGGCGGCGCTGCCCCAGCGCGGCCATGGACGAGCAGATCCTGGAGGCGCAGCGAGGAATCCTCCGCCATGATCACGGCCCGCTCGACGGCATGCACGAGTTCGCGGACGTTGCCGGGCCACGAGTAGTCGCGCAGCTCGTCCAGCGTGCGGGCTGCCAGCGGCGCGACGGTCTTGCCGTATTTCTTCGCGAAGCGTTGCGCGTAATGGTCGATCAGCAGTCCGATGTCCTCCGGACGCTGGCGTAGCGACGGCACGTGAATCTCGATCGTGTTGATCCGATACAGCAAGTCCTGCCGGAACTGGAGCCTGTTGAGAAGATCGTCGCGCGCCATGTTCGTCGCGCAGACGATGCGCGCGTTCATCTGCACCGGCTTGTCGGCGCCGACGCGCGTGACCTGGCCCGTTTGCAGCACGCCGAGCAGCTTCGCTTGCAGCGGCAAGGTCAGGTTGCCGATCTCGTCGAGGAACAGCGTGCCGCCGGCGGCGATCTCGAAGCGTCCGGCGCGGTCGTCCTTCGCGTCGGTGAAAGCCCCCTTCCTATGGCCGAAGAGCTCCGACTCGAACAGCGTCTCGGGAACCGCTCCCAAATCAACGTGGACGAACGGATGGCCGGCGCGCGCCGAGGCACGATGAATCGCGCGCGCGACCAGCTCCTTGCCGGTGCCGTTCTCGCCGAGGATCAGCACTGCTGCGTCGGTGCGCGCGACCTTCTGGATGTCGCCGAGCAGCCGCTCGATCGCGGGCGAGCCGCCGACGATCTCGGCATCGGGCGCGCCGATGTAGCGATTGAGCTCGCGCTGCTTCGTCTCGAGATCCTTGACCGTTTGCGCAGCCTGACTGAAGCGCAGCGTGGCGCCGACGGTCGCGACGAGCTTCTGGTTGTCCCACGGTTTCACCACGAAATCCGCAGCGCCCTCCTTGATCGCCTTGACGGCCGTCTCGACGCCGCCGTACGCGGTCATGAAGATCACCTTCGTATCGGGCGAGAGCTTCTCGATCGTGCGCAGGCAGTCGACACCTTCCTGGCCCGAGATCGTTCCCGGCGAGAAGTTCATGTCGAGCAGCACGACGTCGAAGGGTTCACCCTGCAAGGCTGCCGCGAGCCTTCGTGGATCGCGTTCCGTCACGACACGCCGGAACTCCTTCTTGAGCACGAGCTCGGCGGTGAGCAGCACGTCGGCATCGTCGTCGACTATCAAAATACTGCCGGGGATGCTGCCGCTCTTCATGTCCCAGATTGAAACACAGCACTGTTCCGAAATGGAACAACGGGACCAGAGTCCGCATACTCGGTTCCGCGTAACCGTTTGAACCACGAGCCAAAACCTGCTTGGCACGAAACGTGAAGTGAGCCAGCGGGATGAGAAAAACGAAGGGGAGACGATGAACGATCAGGTGCTCGAGCTCGAGAACGTCACCAAGCGCTTCGGCGACTTCACCGCTGTCCAGGGCGTGAGCTTCGCCATCCCGCGCGGGTCCATTTACGGCTTTCTCGGACCGAACGGCGCCGGGAAGACGACGACGATCCGCATGATCTTCGACATCATCAAACCGACCAGCGGGCACATCTCGATACTCGGGGCATCTTCGGCGCTCGCCGTCCGGCAGCGCATCGGCTACCTGCCGGAGGAGAAAGGTCTCTACAAGGCGATGACCGCTGCCGCAACAGTCGCCTACTTCGCCTCGCTGAAGGGGCTGTCGCGCAAAGTCGCAAAGCAGCGCGCCTACGAACTACTCGAGCGCTACGGTCTCGGCGAGTTCGCGGACTCGAAGATCCAGGCGCTCTCGAAGGGCATGGGCCAGAAAGTCCAGGTGATTTGCGCCATTGCGCACGAGCCAGAGTTCGTGGTGCTCGACGAGCCCTTCTCCGGCCTCGACCCCGTCAACCAGCAGGTCCTTGAAAAGCTGATCCGCGATCTCGCCCAACGGGGATCGACGGTGCTGTTCTCGACGCACGTCATGCAGCACGCCGAACGGCTCTGCGACCACATGCTGCTGATCGCCAAGGGCGTTAAGATTTTTGACGGCACCGTCGCCAGCGCCAAGGCAACCATTCCGCGGCGCGTGCTGATCAGCACTGAAAGCAGCATCGACGCGCTTGCCGGCCTCGACGGCGTCGCCGAAATCAAGCCGGTCGCAGAATCGCCGACAAATTCAGGCGCGAGGGATTGGGAGATCCGGCTGCGCGGGGAGACGAGCGCGCAGGCAATTCTCGAGAAGTGCTTCCGCAGCGGCATCGTGCTGCGCCGATTCGATCACTCCGAACCGAGCCTGCACGATGCGTTCGTCGCGCTGGTCGGCGCCGAAGGAGAACAGTCATGAGATACACGCTTCTGATCGCGCTGCGCGAGTTCGCAGAAAACGCCAAGACCAAAGGGTTCTGGATCGGCATCTTCACGCTGCCGCTGATCCTGGCGTTAAGCATCGGCGTCTCGACCAAGCTGGCCCGCTCGGAACCGGCGCGGTACTTCGTCGTCGTCGACAAGTCCGGCGCATTCGACGAGCCGATCAAGCATTCCGTCGAGTGGGCGCACCAGCGCGCCGTGCTCCAGTCGCTGGGCGAGTACGTGCGGGGCAACCTCCGCCCCGGGCAGTCGCCGCAGATGGACCTCTGGCCGAACCCGGCTGCCGTCGACGCCTTCATCGCGGCCGGTGGCAAGGACGTCTATCTAGCGAAGCTCCGACCGATGCTTCGGGACAACGCGCCCGAGTTCAAAGAGCCAGAGCAGCTGTTCGTGCGGGTGGACCTGCCCAACGACATCAACCCCGACGCAACCGGCGCGGAGATCCTCGCGAAGCTCAAGCCCTACCTGGTCGGCGAGCGGCAGATCGCCGTCGGCGCTGCCAACGTGCCCCTGTTCGCCGCATTGCTGATCGAGCCCGACGCCGTAAACGGAGCCACGCGCTGGACCGGCGAACCCGCGATCCAGTATTGGTCGACGAACCTGGCGGTCGACAACCTGCCCGAAATCTTCCGCGGCGGGCTGAACTACGAAGTGAGACGCCACCTCTACGGCGCGCGTGGCGTCGACTTCGGTACGGTCCGCGAGATCGAGGCAACGCAAGTCCGTATCGGCAGCTTCGATCCGGCCAAGGCCGCAGGCGCCGAAACCGTCAGCACCGCGGACCGAATCGTCGGCAGCATACCGATCGGGTTCGTGTATCTGCTGTGGATGTCGATCTTCACGGTCATGCAGATGCTGCTCAATAACACTGTCGAAGAGAAGTCGAATCGGATTGCCGAGCTCCTGCTCTCCTCCGTGACGCCGAACGAGATCATGATGGGCAAGCTGCTCGGCATCGCTGGAATCGGCTTGACGATGGTCTGCACGTGGCTCGCGACTGTCTTCATCGCCGCGCAGCTCTATCAGGGTCCCGGCGCCGAGGTCATCGGGCCGACGCTCAGCGCCGTGGCGGC
>JBDTSV010000190.1:0-37459 GCA_039930985.1 Pseudomonadota bacterium | reverse complement strand
GTTCGTAGTAGCTGGCAGCCTCGTCCAGCAGCTCGGGCAGAGCGCCGGTTTCCTCACCGATGGCGATCATCTGCAGCACCAGCGGCGAGAACATTCCGCTCGCGGTGGCCGACCGGTGCAAGGATTCGCCGCGCTCGACGCTGCTCGCCAGGATCTGGATCTTCTCGGACACGAACAGGTTGCCGGAGGAGCGCGCGATCACCGCCAGCGTCTGCGTCATGGGCATGCCGGCGGCCAGCGAGATCGCCATTGAACGGTTGAGCCGCGACAGCATCGCCTCGTACATGAGCTTGCCCATGACCGGCAGGCGCAGCTTGAACCGATCCCACTTGTAACGGCCAGTTTGTGTCTGCAGGTAGCGGCGCACGCCGAATGCACACAGTGCGACGACGGACAGCGAATACATCCAGTAGTCACGCACCAGCGACGAGGAGCCGAGCAGGATCCGCGTCGGCAGCGGCAACGCACCTTTGAGCTGCGCGAACACCGGCGCGAACTTGGGAATCACGAAAGTCGACAGGAATGCCGCCGCCAGCGCAATGGTGATCATGACGATGATGGGATAACGCACCGCGCCCTTGACGCTGTCGTGCATCCTTTGTTCCTGCGACAGATAGTCGGTGAGGCGCTGAAAGGATTTGTCCAGCGTACCGGTGGCCTCGCCCACGCTGACGATGCTCACGTACAGGGTCGGGAAGATCTTCGGATGGCGCGCGAAGCTCGCGGCCAGATCACGTCCGCCCTCGAGACTTTCGAGCATGTCCTCGAGCGTTTCGCGCAGCGTCGCATTGTGCGTGGAAGCGATGAGGCCCCGCAGGCCGCGCAGCAGCGGAATGCCGGCGCGCGTGATGGTGTACATCTGGCGCGAGAACATCACGAGATCCGTGGTGGTGACGCGCCCCAGACCAAAGCGACGCCCTAACTTGTCGAAGCTGAGGCTTCCCGCCACCACGCCCATGGCGTCGATCTGCAGCGGAATCACGCCGGTCGCGATGAGACGTTGCGCCACCTGGTCGACGGAGTCGCCGGCGGCGCGGCCGCTCACCAGCTTGCCGTCGCTCGCTCGCGCCTTGTAACTGAATTCACTCATGGCGCACGCCGCTTAACCGGCCTGGCCGGAAAGCAGTGCGTCCGTCAGCTCCGCCGACGCAGGCGCGGCGCGGCGTGCGTCCTGCAGTGGATCGTCGAGGCCGCTGGTGGTGGCGATCACTTCGGCAAGCGTGGTCTTGCCACCCGCCGCCATATCGATGGCGCTGCGCGTGAGCGAGGTGTAGCCCACCTGGGCGCGTGCCGAATCGGCGAAGCCCTGCGGATCGGCGCGACGGATCGCGTCCGCCAGCGAGCGGTCGACTTCGATGAGTTCATAGATCGCCGCGCGGCCCCGATAGCCCGACAGGTTGCAGTAGGTGCAGCCGGAGCCCGTCTGGAATCTCATATCGCCGGCAACGCGCGTACCGACCTGTGCCTGAAGCCAGGCCAGCTGATGATCATCGGGATCGGAAGGCTGCGCGCAGTCCGGGCAGACCTGGCGCACCAGCCGCTGCGCGACGATGCCGTGCAACGCCGTTGCGACCATGTATCCGGCCACACCCATGTCCAGCAGCCGATTGACCGTGGCGGATGCGGTGAGCGTGTGCAACGTCGAGAAGACCATGTGACCGGTGATGGCCGCACGCAGTCCGATCTCGGCAGTTTCGCGATCGCGCATTTCACCGACCAGGATCACGTCGGGGTCGGCGCGCAGCATGGTGCGCAGGATGCGCGCGAAATCGAGCCCGATCTTGGCGTTGACCTGCACCTGGTTCACGCGATCGAGACGGTACTCGACCGGATCTTCAGCGGTCAGAATCTTGGTGTCCGAACGATTGAGATAGCTGAGCGCCGAATACAGCGTGGTGGTCTTGCCGCTGCCGGTGGGTCCGGTGACCAGCACCATGCCCGCCGGGCGCTCGATGAGACCGCGGAACTTGGCCAGCATGCCGGACGGCATGCCTAACTGCTCGAGTGTCATGAGACTGTTCGACTGGTCCAGCAGGCGCAGCACGATCGACTCGCCGAACTGCACGGGCATGGTCGCCATGCGGACGTCGATGGAGCGGTCCTTCACCTTCACGGAGAAACGGCCGTCCTGCGGCAAGCGCTTCTCGGAGATGTCCAGGCTGCTCATGAGCTTCAGGCGCGTGACCAGCGCACTGGCGACTCCGCGACCTTCGATGCTCTGCTCCTGTAACACGCCGTCGACCCGCAGACGCACCCGCAGCAGTCCTTCGCCGGGCTCGATGTGCACGTCGGATGCGCGGGCGTTCACGGCATCGTGGAAGATGGTCTGAATCAGGCGGATGATCGGCGCGTCGGAAGACCCCTCGTCCACCGACAGCTGCGAGATGTCGATGTCGCCGGCGCGCAGCTCTTCGCGCACTTCGAGCGCGATCGAGGCAATCTGCTCGGTGCGGCGATAGACGATGTCCATCGTGCGCAGCAGCTCGGCTTCACGCACCAGTGCGATGAGCAACGGTTGTTTCAGTCGCGCGACCAGTTCGTCATAAACGAACAGATCAGTGGGATCGGCCATGCCGATCGTGAGGCCGCGCGCGTCCGACTTCAGCACCAGCGCGCGAAAGCGGCGCGCGAGCGCTTCGGGCAGCAAACGCACCGTGGCCGGGTCGAGCGTGAGCTGTTTGAGATCGACGAACGGAATCTGCAGATGGCGCGCCAGCGCCTCGTTGAGCTGCTGCTCCTGCACGATGCCCAAGTCGGTGAGCACGCGGCCGAGTTTGCGGCCGGTCTTCTTCTGCTCGGCCAGCGCCTGGGCGAGCTGCGCCTCATTGATGACCTTCTGCTCGATGAGCAGCTCACCCAAACGGATCTTTTTGCGCCGTTCCGGTCTCACCTTGCGCCCTCGACCTTGCCCTGTTTGGCGAGCGCGGTGGCGCGGTCGGTGGACTCGCGCACCAGCGCCGGCCAATCGCCGTCTTCGACGACGACCGGACGCAGCAACAGCACCAGCTCGACGGTGGTGCTCAGGTCGCGCTTGCTCTTGAAGAGGTTACCCACCAGCGGCACGCTGCTCAAACCCGGGGTCTTGTAGTCGTTGCGCTTGCGCGTCTCGCGCATGAGACCGCCGATCACGATGACCTGGCCGCTGTGCGCGCGCACCACGCTGTCGGACTCGCGGATCTGGCTGACGGCGAGCGGCAGATCGCTGGTCGAGCCGCCGAAGGAGATGCGTTTGCTCTGGTCCGACACATCGCTGACGGTCGGATGAATGTGCATGAGCACGGTGCCGTCATCGCTGATCTGCGGCGTGACGTCGAGCGCGACGCCCGAGAAGAATGGCGTGAGCTCGACGTTGAGCGAGGTGGTGGTCGCGGTTCCCGTGGTGGTGTCGCTCGACACGCCGGTCACGAAGAACTCATCCGAGCCCGCCTTGATGATGGCCTTCTGGTTGTGCAGCGTCGACACCCGCGGGCTCGACAGCACGCGCGTGCGGCCCTGCGCGTCGAGCAGCTCGATGAAGGCGTTGAAGTCGGTGGAGTCGAACGCGAAGGTGAATGCGCCACCGAGCGTGTTGATTATCTGTCCGGCGAGCGCATTGCCAGGCGCCACCACGACGGGCGCACCGCGCGGAGAGAACGGGTTGGCATCGAAGCCGGCGGGAGGGCCACTGGGGCCGAACGCCGCGGTGTTGTTGCCCTTGGTCACGAGTGTGGTCCAGTTGATGCCGGCCTGGAATCCGGAATTGAGCTCGACTTCGATCACCTTCGCCTCGAGCACTACCTGGCGCGTGATGGTCGACTGCGTCTTGCGCAGATAATCGCTGACCGCGCGCAGCTCTTCAGGGAACGCGCGCACCATCACCACGCCCGACTGGCGATTGATGACCACGCTGTTCTTTTCATCACCCTTCACGAGGGCCGCAAGATCCGTCTCGATTCCTTTCCAGAAATCGGAATCGTTGCGCGTCAGCACCGCGGTACCCGTGGTGCTGCTGGTCTGGGTCTTCTCGTCATCGGTGCCCGTCGACGCACTGCCCTTGGCGTTGCTGCTGCCTTGCGTCACCTGACCCGAACTCACGCGCATGCGCGACACGCCGGTGCGCTGCATGTCCAGGTAGTTCAGCTGGAATACACGAGTCTGTGCCGCCGGTGCGCTGACCACATAGCCATTGGCCATCGGCCGGTAGTCGTAACCGTACATATCGCGCGCGGCTTCGAGCGCTTCACCGATCGTCACCTGCTTCAGCGACAACGTGACGCGGCCTTTCACATCGGGGTGCACCAGCATGTTGATCGGAGTTCCGACCACCAGTCCTTCGAAAAAGGCGCGAGCTGGTGCGTCCTCGACCTGGAAGTTGTAGCGCGCTTCGCTGTCCTGTGCGCTGGCCGCGGCCGCGAGCAACAGCAGGGATAACGGGAGGATTCGGAGCAGGCGTTTCATGGCTTGGTTGCCTCGGGAGAACGGGCCACCCGCACGCCGGTGAGCGCGCGTACTTCAGGCAGCAACAGGGTTTGAACGCGGCCGGCGCGCAAGTAGCGCACGCCGTCGCTGAGAACTTCGATGATCTGGGCGCCAGCGACCGAATCGCCGGCACGCACCAGGCGGCCGTTGACGATGGCGACGCGCACCGCACCGGAGATGACACCTTCCAGCTTCAGCGCCACTGGCCCGGCGACGCGCGCGCTGGCGGGCGTCGAACCCGGCGGCCGCATCGGATCGCGAAAGGTCTGCGCCTGCACACCCGCGGCCAGCAGCAGCGGTACGAGGCAAAGAATCCGGAGTCGTCTGCGCATGGGTTCAGACTCCGAGCCAGGTGGATTCGAGACTGAGCGTCGACAACTCGATGCGCACGCGATTGCGCGGATACCCTTCCGTCGAAAGGTCGAGCGAGCTCCAGCGGAATTTCCAGGGCAGCGCTTCGAGTGCCGAGAGGTAGTCGAGGATGTCGGTGTATTCACCGTCGATGACGATCTCGATGGCGTGCACGAATGGAGCCTGCGCCGGCATGGTGGCCTCGGCCGGCGCAATCAGGCCGGTCACCGGCAGGTTGCGGATGCTCACCAGCGCGAGCCTGCCCTGTCGGTCCAGCATGTCGTGCAGCACCTCGATCATGCGGCGCGAAGCGACGAAGCCGCTGGCCGTATTCGCGAGCTGCGCGTCAATGGCCTGAAGCTGCGTCTGCATTTCACCGGCGCGCTTGATCGACACCTGGCGCGGATCGGACGCATCGGCTGCCTGCGCATTCCCGGCGAACGAGCCGGCTTGCGCAAGCTCCGCTTCGAGCGCGCCGCGGGTGCGGCGCAGTGGCTCCATGAGCAAGGTATCCCACCCCGCCACCAGGACGCCGAGCACCGCCAGCACCACCATGGCGCGCTCGCGCAATGACAGTGTTTCGAATTTTTTCATGAGGCCGGCGGACATCAGGAGTCTCCCTCTGTCTTGGCTACGGGCACTGCGAGCCCACGATGTCCGGCATGGAAACTCAGGCGGCCGCTGCCAGCGGTCTTCTTGTCCTTGGGGCGTTCGATGATGAATTCGTCGATCTGCCCACCCTTGAGCGCGGGATCCTGGGCGAGGCTGCGCAGGTAGCGCGGTACGGAGTCGGGCGATACCGTCGAGCCCGACACGCTCACGGATTCGACGCTGGATCCAAGCGTCAACCGGTCGAGCCAGATGCCATCGATATGCCGCGCGCCAAATGCGCGCAGACGCGCGGAGAATCCCGTGGCGGGCCGCTGCGACTCACTGTTGAGCAGCGCCAGCGCGCGTGACTTGCTGTCAAAGTCGGCGCCGAGCCTGACTAACAAGGCCTCAAGATCTTCATCCGAGAGCCCGGCGAGTTGCGGACCCTGCGCGGCGGACATTGCGGCCTGTGCCTCCTGCTGGTTGCGCACCACCTGCGCCGCCTGCTGCAGACGGTCGGTCTGCCAGAACGCGAAACCCCAGAGTCCGGCGAGCATGGCGCAGATCAGCAACAGGCTGGTTCGCGTCGAGTTCGCGCTCAGCGCGCCGCGCACGCCCTTGGAGACAGGTTGATAGAGATTGACTTCCTGCATGGCTCAGCCCTTGCGCGCGCGCAGCGCGGCGCCGATGGCCATGCAGGCCAGCCAGCCGTCGGGAATTTCCGCGCTGAACGACACGTCCACGAGATCGTGGATGTTGAACATGCTGATGCGCAGTCCCGTCGACGCGCCGAGCTCGGCTGCCATGAGATTCGCGCGCGTGCCCGCCGGTGCGATGAAGAGATCGGTGATGGCGCTTTCGTCGAAGTGGCTCTCGTAGTAGTCGAGCGAGCGCTGCAGTTCGAGCGACAGCACCTGGGGATCGAGCGGCAGTTCGTTCGCCTCGGCGTCCTCGTCGCCATTGAGTTCACCACGCTGGCGGAAATCGAAGCGGCGCGTCACGTACAACATGCTGTTGCGCGTGAGCACGAGCTGGGCGAAATCGTCGCGAATCAACAGGAAGGCCACGCCCTTGGCGTCCTGCGGCAGCAGTGCCGCCAGGTTGCGCTGGCAAAGCTCTGGAATATCGATGACGTCGAAGCCACGGAACTGGCGTTCGATCGCCTGCCTCAGCTTTTCAATCGCATCGCCACGAGTAGCGATGGCAAAACAGGTGCCCTTGGCACCGGTGTTGGCCTCGGCCGGCAGTTCAAACACATCGAGCGTCGCGTTGTCGATCGGAAAGTCGAAGACGTCGCGCATGCTGTAACGCGCGGCCGCGCGCATGTCGGCCCGCGGCACGTCCGGTTTCGGCACCTGCGCGATCTGGTAGTCGCCAGCGCCGATGACAACGCTGATCGGAACCCGCCGCAGGTCGAATTCGGCAATGATCTTCTTGAGCACGGGGTCGGCGAAGCCAAGCGGCGCCTCCTCGACCACGATACGCAGCACCTTGGGACGCTGGCCATCGAGCTTACGCACCAACGCCACCGCGATCTCGTTCTCGGAGATCGCGACTGCGGCGCGCAGACCCTCGGTGGACCTGCGCTTTCTGAATGCTCGCTTTAAGCGAAGCCCGACTGCTTCAAGCATATGAATTGACGCCACCACGCGGCGTTCCTCCTCGCCTTCTGTAGCGGTCCCGGATCGGGAAACTTGACGTTATTGCGGCGCGCTGACGAATGGCGCACGCGCGCGGCAAGGCGTGGCGCTGCCGGCGTGCCTGGGTCACGGGGGCGGCAACCTTTTGCCATGCGCGCCTCGGAACTCATTCCACGCTGTGCGTGTCAGTTCGATATGCCCACAGGGAACAAGCGCCGCCGGACCCTCTTCCGACCTGTGGTCGCCGTCGCCGCCTACCTTCTGCTCTCCTTCTCCTATCTCGCATACAGCGGTCAACTCCCGCCGAACGACTGGCGCACGGCTTCGCGCACATCGGCGGGGCTCGCTCCGGATCCCGCCAGGACTCCCGAAGCCGTGGTCCAGGTCTATTCGGCGCGCGCCGTGAGCTGGCGCGGCTGGTTCGGCGTGCACACCTGGATCGCCGTAAAGCCGCGCAACGCGAGCGAGTTCACCGTGCACGAAGTCATGGGCTGGCGCCTCGCGCGCACCGGCACGGCGCTGGTCGAGCGAAACCGACCCGCGGACGGCTATTGGTACGGCAACCGCCCCGAGTTGCTAGGCGACATCCGCGGTCCGGGCGTCGACGCCATCATTGAACGCATCGAAGCCGCCGTGAAGGAATATCCCTATCCCAGCCGCTATCACGTGTGGCCGGGGCCGAACTCCAACACTTTCACGGCGTTCGTGCTGCGCAGGGTGCCGGAGCTGCGCGTCGACCTGCCGCCAACAGCCATCGGCAAGGACTACCTCGGCTGGCGTTCGACAAACATCACGCCGAGTGGCACGGGCGCGCAGGCGAACTTTCTAGGAGTTGCGGGCGTGGCCCTGGGGCTCGAGGAAGGCCTGGAAGTAAACCTGTTAGGGCTCAACTTCGGTATCGATCCGAAGAGCCTGTCGATCAAGCTGCCGATTGTCGGCCGGATCGGCCCGCACGCTCCGCCGCGGCCGGTGACGATCGCGTCGAACTAGTCATCTTTCTTGTCCCAATTGCGAACAAGGGCGCGTTACTTGCGTAACGCGCCCCCGGTTCTCCTGACACCGCGCGCGGCGTTCGCGCGCCGGCCCCCTCAGGCGTGACCTTTTTCGCCTTTGCTCATGGCGAACTCTTCCTCGGGCGACAGGATGAGCTGATTCCTGCCATAGACCGCGAAGTAGAGAATGCCGAGCGCATAGAAGCCGGCAACGTAGTACACGGCGACGCGGTACACCGGGTCCTGCAACTGGTACCACAGCGTCACCAACGCGATGACGATGGTGACGAGCGCACCGGGTACGCCGACGGGGCTGCGATACGGGCGAATGATGTTAGGCATCTTGCTGCGCAACACGATGAACGACAGGCCTTGCATGGCGTACGAGATCATGGCGCCGAAGACCGCCATGTTGAGCAACGTGCTGCCGATGATCGCACCGCCCTTCTCCGAACCAAGCACGTACCAGAGGACCATCATGGTCGCGAAGCCGAGCACCGAACCTGCGTACAACGCCATGTGCGGCGTCTTCTTCGCGTTCGTCAGCGACATGAATGGCAGGTAATAGCCAGCGCGAGCCAGCGAATAAATCTGCCGCCCGTAGGCGTAGATGATGGTGTGGAAACTCGCGATCAGGCCGATCACGGCGAGGAACGCCAACGTCTTGGCGGCGCCGGTGCCGTACAACACGCGGAAGCCGTCGAGCAGTGGCTCGCCCGATTTCGCGAGCGTGAACGAGCCATGCATTCCGTCGGCCTTGCCGATGCTGGAGTTGAGGAAGGTGATCAGCAGCGCCGAGCACATGAGCGTCAGCATGCCAAGGATCAGGCCCTTCGGCATGTCCTTCTTGGGATCCGCGGACTCTTCCGCGGCCAGCGGCAGCTGCTCGATGGCCAGGAACAACCACACGGCGAACGGCAGCGTGGCGAGCACGCCTTTCCAGCCGAACGGGAACCAGGAGCCGCCGCCGTCGGCCAGCTCGATCATGGTGCCGTCGTCGGCCACGCCGATGTTCAGCGCCCAATGTTTGAAGTCCATCGCCGGAATCGCGCTCACCCAGAACACGGCGAGGATCAGCAGTGCCGCGACGGTGACGATGACCGACACGCGGAACGACAGCTCCACGCCTAACAGGTTGAGCAGGAGGAACAGGATGTAGGACCCGAGCCACCAAACCGGCTGATACTGAGGCCCGGTCTCGAATATGGCGCCCATGTAGGAGCCTATGAAGAACACGATGACCGCGGGAGTCAGGATGTATTCGATGCTCTCCGCGAGACCGGTGAACATGCCGCCCCACGGACCCATGGCGCTGCGCGCGAAGGAGTACGCGGCGCCAGTGTGCGGGAGCGCGGGCGACATCTCGGCGAGACTGAAGATGAGACCCCAATACATCGCGGCAATGATGAACAGCGCGACCAGCATCGACCCAAAGCCGTTGGCGAGTCCGAAGTTCCAGCCCGAATAGTGACCCGAGATAACAGCGCCGACACCCAGCGCCCACAGAGACCAGACTTTTGCGTAGCGCTTCAGGCCACGCTTCTCGAAATAGTCGGCGCCGACCTGCTTATAGCTAACGCCGCCGGACGATGATTGCTCGTTCATGCGTAACTCCCCGTTGATGCCCTAATAAAGGGGACAGATCTATTTTTCTGCCCCTGGGTTCTTTTTGTATTTGCCAAGGCAGACAGAAAAATAGATCTGTCCCCTTTATTGGGCCGAGTATAGGCCGAGGCCTTGGATGGCCCGCAAGAGAAACGCTGTATCGATTGACAGGGTTAGCCCGGCACGTCTTCAGTGCAAAGAGTGCAACCGATTGTTTGCCCTCAAGAATCACGCATAGGCAGATACGGGCATCGCGCGTTTGCGTGGATGAAGGTGGCTGGCGAATTGTTCGGTGGCCGCACGCCAGGTGAAAAGGCCGGCGCGCGCGAGCGCGTCCGCACGATCGAGCTTCAACGCGCCGAGACAGGCCGTACGCAGATCTTCGTGCAGAACCCCGGCCCGGGAGTTGCCGATCACGTCGCGCGGCCCGGTGACCGGATATGCCGCCACCGGCACCCCGCAGGCCATCGCTTCGAGCAGCACAAGGCCGAAAGTGTCGGTCTTGCTCGGGAATACGAACACGTCGGCCGCGGCGTACACCTTGGCCAACTCCTCGCGGTCCAACAAACCGAGATAGTTCACTGCCGGGAAACGCGCACGGATGCGGTCGAGCGCCGGACCCGTGCCGACCACCCACTTCGATCCGGGGAGGTCGAGTTCGAGAAAAGCCTCGACGTTTTTCTCCACCGCCACGCGGCCGACGTACAGAAAGATAGGCGGCGCGCTGTCGAGGCGCTGGCTGGGCTGCGGATGAAAGATGTCGGCATCCACGCCGCGCGACCAGAGCTTTACGTTCTGGAATCCGTTGGCCTTAAGGTCATCGACCACGACCTGCGTGGGCGCCATGACACCGCGCGACGGTCCGTGGAAACGCCGCAGCCAGGCGTAGCTCCACGACAGCGGCAGGCGCAGGCGCGCATGCACGTATTCCGGGAAACGGGTGTGGTAGGCCGTGGTGAACGGAAAATCATTGCGCAATGCAAAGCGCCGGGCCGCCATGCCGAGCGGACCTTCGGTCGCGATGTGCAACACATCGGGATCGAACTCGTGGATGCGCTGGTTAACGCCGGCGCCGGGGAACAGCGACAACCGGATTTCAGGATAGGTCGGGCACGGCAGCGTGCGGAATTCCAACGGCGTCAGGAAGCGTACCTCGTGGCCCATGGCAGTGAGCTCGCGCGCCGTGGTCTTGAGCGTGCGCACTACGCCATTGACCTGTGGCTCCCACGCATCAGTGACGAGAAGAATTCTCAAGAGTGCCTCCTAACCAATTGAGGCACAGTCCACCGCGAATACGTTGCAGTGGCATGACAGCCTAACCAGCGGCTACTTGAGCACCTGCCTGTCTAGCCAGTTGCGCAGCTCGGCGAGCTTGATGCCCGGATCGGTGATGGACACACCGACGCCGAAGCGCCACACCAGACGCGCGTTGTCCGGCTCGTTGTCGAGCGTGATGAGGTCGGCCGACAGCTGGTCGAGCTCGGCCTGGTCCTTGACGAGGCCGTCGCGAATCAGCATCTCGCCGTAGCGGCGTGCCATGGCGGCGATCTCGGCACAGCTGTACTCGGGGTGATACTGCACGCCCCAGAAGCTGCCTTTCTTGAGTCTGATCTCCGCGGCCTGCAGACCCATGTCGTTGTGCGCCAGCGCCGTCGAGCCGACCGGCAAGCTGTCCACCGTGTCCACGTGCACGGTCGCGGCCTCGAACACTTCGGGCTTGCCCTGGAACATCGGATGATCGCGGCCCTGAATAGTTAGCGTGATGCGCCGGCCGAAACCGAACTCCCGTCCGCGCGGATTGCGCACCACCGTGCCACCCGCCGCGGTGACGCCCACCTGCAGACCCCAGCAACTGCCGAAACACGGCACTCCGGCGGCAAATACGGCCTTGGCCAGCTCGATCTGCCGTTCGACCGATGGCTCCCGCGAGTAAATGTTCAGCGCGGAGCCGGTGATGACGGCGCCGTGGTAGCTCTCGAGCGCGACGCCATCCGGAAGCCTGGGTTCCTCGTCGGCGGGACGCACGATGTCGCAATCGAGTCCGGGCTTCAGGCGTTTGAGCGTGGCTGCATAGCCCTCGCCCGAGGACGTGCCGCCCACCGAAACATGTTTGGCGCGCGTCGCCGCTTCATTGCCGTCGATGACGAGGATGCGGGTCATTCAGCTCTTGAGGGACAGGTCGCCCTTCACCGCCGAGCGGAAAATGCGCTCGAGCGTCGCCGCATCGACCGGAATCGGATTACCACCCGCCGAAGGATCGATGGCCGCCTCGCGGCCGATCTCCTCGGGGTTGCGCAGGGTTACGCCGATCTCGGCCAGTGAATGGGGAATGCCGAGCTCCTTGCGGAATTCGAGCACCCAGGCGAGCACCCCTTCGACCCCGGGCTTGGGCAGATCGAGCACGCGCGCCACCACCTTCATGCGCTCGGCGATGGCCTCGCGGTTGTGCACAATGACGTAGGGTGTGATCACGGCGTTGGTGAGGCCGTGGTGCGTGTCGAAAAACGAACCGACCGGATGCGCGATGGCGTGCACCGCACCGAGTCCCTTCTGGAATGCCGTGGCGCCCATGCTGGCCGCGGCCAGCATGCGTGAGCGCGCTTCCATGTCGGCGCCATTCTTCGTGGCGCGCGGTAGATAGGTCTTGATGAGCCGCATGCCCTCGAGCGCCACACCATCGGCGAGCGGATGGAAGCCCGGGGCGCAAAAGGCCTCGAAGCAATGCACCCAGGCGTCGAAGCCGGTGGCCGCGGTGATCTTGGGCGGGAGCCCGACCGTGAGCTCGGGATCGGCGATGACGATGCCCGGCATCATCTTCGGATGGAAGATGATCTTCTTCTGGTGCGTCTCCTCGTTGAGGATGACGCCGGCGCGCCCGACTTCCGATCCCGTACCGGCGGTGGTGGGCACCGCGACCACGGGCGCGATGCCGGCTGGATCGGCGCGCGTCCACCAGTCGCCGACATCTTCGAAATCCCACAGCGGCCGGGTTTGCCCCGACATGAAGGCGATGACCTTGCCGGCATCGAGGCCCGAACCGCCACCGAATGCGACCACGCCATCGTGTCCGCCGGCGCGATAGACCTTGAGGCCGGCTTCCACATTGGCGGCCACTGGATTGCCACGCACATCGGCAAACAACCCGGCGCCCGGCACCGACGCGACCGCGCGCTTGATCATCTGCGAATCGCGCAGACCACTGTCCGTAACGAAGAGCGGCTTGCGGATACCGAGATCGGCGCAAGCGACCGGTAGTTCGGCGATGCGCCCCGGCCCGGACCAGACCCGCGTGGGATAATTCCAGTTACCCTTCATGGGTGCCGTCATGTCGTCATTCTCATGTGGAAAGATTTTGGTCTGGTCAGATGCTCATAGCCGACTACCGAAAGCGTGCAACCGCGTCCCGAATCCTTGACGCCGACCCACGCCAGCGCGGGATCCAGATAGTCGCAGCGGTTCATGAACCAGGTGCCGGTGTTCACGCGCTGACCGAGCGCGAGCGCCGCGTCGGCGTCCCCGGTCCAGATGGCGGCGGTGAGGCCGAAGTCGCTGTCGTTCATCAGGTCCACGGCTTCGTCGTCGGAGCTCACCTTCATGATGCCGGCAACCGGTCCGAAAATTTCCTCGCGCATCACCGGCATGGCGTGGTTCACGTCGAGCAGCACCTGCGGCGCGAGATACGGTGTGCCAGCGGCACTCTTGGCGAATGCCGCTTCCGAGATCGCCGCCGTGGCACCGGCGGCGATCGAAGCCTGGATCTGCGAACGCACGCCTTCGGCAGCCGCGGTTCGCACCAATGGTCCGAGCGTCGTCGACGCATCGGTCGGATCGCCGAGTGAGTACTTGCGCGTGAGCTCCACGAAGCCGTCGGCGAATGCCCGGTATAGCGCGTGGTGCACGTATACGCGCTGCAGTCCACAGCACGACTGCCCGGAGTTGAAGTACGCACCATCGACGATGTTCTCGATGGCGTGTTCGAGATTGGCGTCGTGGCGCACATACACCGGGTCGCAGCCGCCGAGCTCCAGTCCCACGCCGATGAATCTCGAAGCCGCGGCTCGCTGCACGGCGCGACCACCGGCGACCGAGCCCGTGAAGGCGACGAAGTCCACGCGCGGATCGCGGATGATGAGATCGGTATCGGCATGCGACGCATGCAGCACCTGGAAAACACCCTTGGGTAAGCCCGCAGCTTCGAGACAGTCCGCGAAGCGCTCCGCCGCCAGGGGCGTCTGGGCGGAGTGTTTCAGCACCACGACGTTGCCCGCCATGAGTGCCGGCACCACGCTGTTCACGGCGATCAGATAGGGGTAGTTCCATGCGGCGACCGTGAACACCAGGCCCAACGGCTCACGGCGCACGAAACGCTTGAAGTTGTCCTTGGCGCCCGCGTCCAGGTCTTCGAGCGCCTGCGGCGCGATGGCAATCATGTGACGCGCGCGCTCGAGCGTGCCACGCACTTCGTTGGGCGCGTAGCGCGCCGGGCGGCCCATCTGCCAGGTTATTTCTTCGGCGATCTTCGCGCCGCGTTTCTCGAACTCGTCGCAAAAGCCCGTGAGAATTGCGGCGCGCTCGCTCAGCGGCACGTTGCGCCACTCGTTGAAGGCGTGCCGCGCGGTCCGCAGGGTGTCGTTGATCTCCTCGGACGAGGCCAGGACGCGCTCGACGTATACACGCCCGTCGACCGGGCTCACGGTTTTCTGAATAGTGGTCGCCATCAGATGATCTCGAAGTAGCGCGCCAGCTCCCAGTCCGTGATGGCACGGCGGAACTCGCGGTCTTCCCATTCGCGACTGGCCGCGAAGTGCTCGACGAACGCATCGCCAAACAATGCACGCCCGGCAATGGATTTCTCCAGCCACTCGGATGCTTCGGTGAGTGTGCGCGGCAGCGAGCGGTTCTTCGGGAATTTCTTGTCGTAGGCGTTGCCTTCCACCATCGGGTCGGGCTCGATCTTGTTCTCGATGCCGTAGAGCCCTGAGCCGATGGCCACCGCCAGCGCCAGGTACGGATTGATGTCCGCTGCCGCGATGCGGTACTCCACACGCTGGCTCGACGCGCCGCCGGGAATCACGCGCAGCGCACAGGTGCGGTTTTCCACACCCCAGGTGGACGTGGTCGGCGCCCAGAACCCGGGGATCAGGCGTGAGTAGCTGTTCACCGTGCACGCCACCATGGCTAACAACTCGGGCATGAGCTGCTGCTGGCCGCCGACATACCAGCGCATCTCGTCCGACATGTTGTGTGGCTTGGTCGTGTCGTGGAACGCAGCCTTGCCGTCACTCTTGCGTACCAGCGAGGTGTGGATGTGGCCGCTCTGCCCTGGCCAGTCCTTGGACCACTTGGCCATGAACGTGGCCATCATGCCATTACGCTGCGCAAGGATCTTGGCGTAGGTCTTGAACAGCGCGCCGCGGTCGGCCGCTTCGAGCGCCTCGCAATACTGGATCGCGGCTTCGAGCACGCCCGGCCCCGTCTCCGTGTGCAGGCCTTCGAGCGGAATGCGGATCTGCGTGCACATGTTCATGAGCTGGTGATAGAACTCCGAGTGCACGCTCGAACGCAGCACCGAGTATCCAAAGAAGCCAGGCGTCATGGTGGTGAGAGCGCGGAAGCCTTTCTCGCGCACCGACTCCGGCGTCTCCTTGAACATGAAGAATTCGAACTCGGTGGCGGCGTTGACCTTATAGCCAAGGTCGTCGGCCTTTTTGAGCACGCGGCGCAATGTCGCGCGCGGACACACGGCTTCCGCCTTTTCGGCGAACTCGCCCAGGAACAGGATCATGTCGCCTTCGAAGGGCACGGGCCGGCACGTGTCGGGCAGCACGCGCACCGGCGCGTCGGGATAAGCCGTGTGCCAGCCGGTGTATTTCACGTTGTCGTAGAGCTGGTCGTTGGAGTCCCAACCCAGCACCACGTCGCAGAAGCCAAAGCCCTTGTCGAGCGCGGAGAAGAACTTGTCGCGGCCCATGTACTTGCCGCGCATGATGCCGTCGTTGTCGAACACGCCTACCTTGACGTGGTCAAGTTTGCGCTCCTCAACGATCTTTTTGGCATCGGCGGCCGTGCGGACGTTTTCGGGCTGCATGGGCAACTCTTCTTATATAGGAGAGGCCCAGAAGTATGGGGTCAGACTCGTCAGGCGTAAACGCCACCAAGGAAAACGCCGGCGAAGCGCCGAGGTCCGTAATCGAATGAGTGCCTGACCCCTACTTGATGGCCAGCCGCAGGTCTTCGATTTCTTCTTTGGCCTGCTCGAGGGTCTCCTCGACGGCCATGAGGTCGAGGCGCAGGCGCGAGAACGCCGCAATCTTCTCCACCGTCATCGACAAATCGTGCATGCGCCCGGCATGACCCACGACGAGATAGCTGGTGGCGAGAATGTCGGTCAGGTCGGGCTCGTCGCCCACCACCTCGCGGTTCAGGTTCTCGTAGTGCGCCACGGCATCGATCACGTCTTCGTTGATGCGCCAGCCGGAGAGAATGCCGCGCGCGAATTGCGCATGCCACTTGCGCAGGATGACGCCGTACTTGGTCCGGTCGCGCAGCACGAAAGGGAAGTGCGCCGCGCGCGTGAGGATGAACAACTTGCCCACGCCGTGCATGAGTCCGCCGAGAAATGCCAGGTCACGATTCACGCGCGTGAACTTGCGCGCGATCACGTACGAAACCGCCGCCGTCCAGGCGCTGCGCTCCCACAGCGCCTCGATGTGCGGACGAATGTCTTTCACCTGCTGCGCCTGCGACAACTGCCGCATGGCATAGGCCAGCGCGGCAGAACGCAGCAGGTCGAACCCCACGCGCGTCACCGCGGTACGAATGTCGCCGACCTTCTTGCGCGTGGGATTGAGCGCGGCCGAGTTCGCCATCTGCAGCACGCGACCGACGAGCACCGGCTCGTAGTTGATGACCGGCACCAGCTGCGGAATTCCGACTTCGGGGTCGCTCAGCATCTGCTGCAGTCGGGTGACGATCTGCGGCACGCCAGGCAGCGTGACCTGGGCATCGGCACGGATGCCGGCCAGATCCTTTTCGAGCGCCGCCGCATCATGCGCGACGATGTTCTCGATGGTAGTCGTCCCTAGCGCCATCACGGCCATGATCCTTAGCCTCCGAGCGCCGCTTTGAGCGCGGCGATTTCTTCCGCGGACTCGTCGATCACCTTGTGGCAGTCACGCACGCTCAGCTGCAGGCGGCGCAATCCCTTCAACAGCGATTCATCGGGCGTATCCATTTCCGCGCCGATACGATTCCTTTCAACGAGCGTCGCCAGCGACAACACGTCGGTCAACGTCACCGGCCCGCGCTGTTCGCGATCGAGGTCCTCGTGACCGGCGACGGCTTCGACGATTTCCTCGGCAACGCGCCAGTTCTCGAGCAACGCCTTCGCGACGTTGGTGTGCCAGTCGCGAACGATTGAATTGAAAGTGAGCGGATCGGCTACGAGCGTCGGATGCTTGCTGGCCCGCGTCAGGATGTAGATGCGGCCGACGTTGTGCATGAGTCCGGCGAGCAGCGCGGTATCACCGTTGAGCGACGAGAAACGCCGCGCGATCACGTGCGACAACGCTGCGATCTGCACGCTGTTTTTCCACAGGACGTCGAGCGGCCCTTCCAGATGCTTGAACTCGGGCGACTTGCGCAACTGCTCCACCGCGAAGGCGAGCGCGGCCGAGCGCACGATGTTGAAACCGACCCGCGCCACGGCCTGGCGCAGATCGGCAATCATGCGGCCGGAGGCATTCAGCGCCGCCGAGTTCGCCATGCTCATGAGCTTGCCGGCGAGCATCGGTTCGGATCCGACCAGCCGCACCACCGTCTCGTTGGTGACATTGTCGTCGGACAGTATTTTCTGCAACTTGATCACGATGTCGGGCACCGAGGGCAGCTCGACCTGGCCCTGCGACAACTCGGCGGCGAGCGCCTTGACGAAGCCGAACACCACCGTGTTCGGCAGCGCGCGCGCTTCAACCGTGGACGCGGCTTCGGCTTGGCTCATGCGCCTAACGCCTGTCGCAGCGATGAAATTTCTTCGTGCGACTCCGCGAGCGCCGCAGCACACGATTTCCCATCGAGCTTCATGCGGCGTGCCGCCGGCATGCCGAGAAACAGCATCCGTTCCGCCTGCGGATCGGGTCCCAGCGCCGCGAGCGCGCTGCCCACGGCAAGGACGTCGGTGAGATCCGTGGCGCCTTCGTGCTCCCGCTCCATGTTTTCGCTGCCGATGGCCGCATCGATCACCTCTTCGGCCATCTCCCAGTTGCGCAGGATCGCCGTGGCAATCCGTCCGTGCCACTCCGCCACCAGCCGCTGATACGTGCCCACGTCCTGCAGCAACGCCGGAAAGCGCGCGGCGCGCGTCAGTAGATAGAGCTTGCCGACACCCTGCAGCAGCCCGGCGAGCAGCGCGGTGTCGGCATTGACCTGAGTGAATCGCTTGGCCACCACGTGGCTTACCGCGGCGACGTGCGCGCTGTGATGCCATAACTCACTCAACGGAGCATCGAGACCTTTGTAGGCCTCCGCGCGCCGCAGCTGCGACATCGCAAACGCAATCGTGGCGCTGCGTGCCATGTTGAATCCGATGCGCGAGATCGCCGTCCGCAGGTCCGTGAGTCGCTTGCCACTGGAATTCAGCGCCGCGGAATTCGCCAGCTGCAACAGGCGCGCGGCGAGCGCCGGCTCGGCGCTGATCACCCGCACCACTTGATCGATGACCACCTGGTCGTTGGTGAGCGCCTTGCGCACGCGCACGGCGACCTCCGGGAAACTCGGCAGATCGATCTTCTCGCCCGCAAGCTCGACCGTCAGCGCTTCAACCAGGCGCGCGGCGTCGGAGCCGAGGCCCGCGCCAGGGAGCGCTCGCGGTGCGGGAAACGCGGAATTCTGATCCAGACTCATGCAATGGTTATCGGTACCGCGGGAGGACTATTTAACGTTTTCGGAGCGAATGTGATTCGCGCCCATGCCGCGCCCGCGCGCGCCATATGTCAAGCGGCCGTCGCACCGCCGGCGCAGTGCAGGCGGCGCAGCAGGCGGGCTTCCGAGCGCGTAGTCCCACAGCTGGCAACGATTTCGTCGATACCGGCGCCGCCGCGTGCCATGCGGATCGCCATTTCGTAGCCGCGTGCACCGCTCGGCGTGATGGTGGGCATGGAGGGCACGATGGCTGGCGGTGCAGGTGCCGCCACGGGCCGAGGGGTCACGAACGGCGCGGGCAGCGAAAGCTCGTGTACCTGAGCGCTGAGGTCGTTCAACCGCACGCCAAGCTGCTGGATTTCATCGAGCGCCTGGCTGTGTTGCGCCGACAGGCGCAGAAAGCTCATGGCCGCATCGCGTCGCGACGCCAGCATTGCCCAGGCAAAAGTCACAAACGCCGCCAGCAGCAAGCCCGTGCGCAACGCTAACAACCAGGTATCGGGATTCTCGAAAGACATCGGCCTCTCCTCGTCAAAACGCCGTCGCATCGATGCGCGACAGACTGATTGAGCACGATTCGTGCCAGCAATCCCGGTCGACTAGTTTGAGGCTGGCGTCACACCGGGCGGCAAGTTCGCGCGGGCGGTGCTTGCCGCCGCGGCTGCCGGCGGCAGAACCGGCGCGGCCGATTCGCCCGGAACCGCCAGCGGCTGCTCGGGTTCCGTGCGGTCGATGTCGGGCAGCGGCTGCGCGTTGTTGTCGGGCGAGTCCGCGGCGCCGGAAAGAATGACCAGCAGAACGCGTCGGTTGGCATTGCGACCGGCGGCCGTGTCGTTGGGATGCGTCGGGTGCCATTCGCCGAGCCCAATGACCGACAGACGATTCGCCGCCACGCCGCCATTGGCGAGCAGGTGCACCACGGTCGCGGCACGCGCCGACGACAGTTCCCAATTGGAAGGAAATGCCACGGTCTTGATGGGCACGTTGTCGGTATGCCCTTCGACACGCACCGGATTCGGAAACGGCGCCAGCGCTTTCGACAGTGCGGCAAGCGCCGGCACCGCCGATGGCGCGATGGTGGCGACGCCACTCGGAAACAGGATGTCGGCGCGAATCTCCACTTCGATCCAGAAGGAATGGCGCCGCACGGTCACCAGTTCGGCGTCGACCAACAGGGCGAGCGACTTCTCGACTTCGTCGGCCACCTTGGCGAGTTCAGGGGGAACCACCACCTCGACCTTGTCGCGGCCCTTGCCGGTGCCGTTGTCACGCGACGGCCCGAGGCCCTTGCCCTTTTGCTGCCCGACCGAGACGGCCTCGAGCATCTGGCGCGGCTGACCTTCGATGTTGGCCTGCTGCACGATGGACACGGCGATGTCGGCGCCGCTGCCGCGGGTCTTCTCGCCCACCTGCACCGGTTCGAGCGTTTTCGGAGAGCCGCGGAAAGCGGCCTGCAGCGAATCGGAGAGCACGCGGAATTTTCCCTCGTTGATCGAGGAGATCGCGTACATCACCACGAAGAAGGCCAGCAGCAGACACATCAGATCGCCGAAGGGAATGGCCCAGGCTTCGTGATTCGCGTGCTCTTCGTGTTTGTGCTTTCTGGCCATGTGCTGACGGTGTTAGCAAGGGGACAGATCTTTTTTCGGCTTTGCGAAAATAGATCTGTCCCCTTTAATGCAGGTAGCCATGTAGTTTTGATTCGATGGCGCGCGGGTTCTCGCCTTGGGCAATCGAAATCATTCCCTCGATGATCATCTCGCGCACTTGCGTCTGCTCGGCGATGATGCCTTTGAGCTTGCCGGCGAACGGCAGGAAGAAAAGATTGGCGAGCCCGATGCCGTACACGGTGGCGGTGAACGCCGCGGCGATACCGTGCCCGAGCTTCGAAGGATCGGCGAGGTTCTGCATGACGGCCATGAGACCGAGCACCGCGCCGATGATGCCGAGAGTGGGCGAGTAGATGCCCATGCATTCCCACACTTTCGCGGCGCGGGTATCGGCGTGCTCGCGCACACCCATTTCCACTTCCATGATGCCACGGATGGCGTCGGGCTCGGAGCCGTCGACCACGAGTTGCAGCCCCTTCTGCACGAAGACATCGTCTTCCTGCTTGATCATGGGCTCGAGGCCTAACAATCCCTGCTTGCGCGCAATGTTGCTCCACTCGATGATTTTCTGGATCAGCGCTTCGGCGGCGATTTGCGGCGGCTTGAAGACCCAGGAGAGACGGGTCATCGCCAGCTTGAATACCGGCAGCGGCGTCTGGATGAACGTCGAGGCGAAAGTGCCGACCACGACGATCATGAAGGCGGCCGACGACAGCAATGCATGCAGGCCGGCGCCCTTGAGAATGGCGCCGATCATCACCGCGCACAGCGCGAGAATGATGCCGAGGACTGAGAGAATGTCCATGACTCAGGACTTCAGAGCCGATCGCGCCAGCCCGACAACCGGGCCTGCAAACGCGTGAGCGCCTGACCATGGATCTGGCAGATCCGCGATTCGCTCACCTTCAGCACGGCTCCGATCTCCTTCAGGTTCAATTCGTCGTCGTAATACAAGGACATCACCGTGCGCTCGCGATCCGGCAGGTTCGCAATCGCGTCGGTGAGCGCGGCCCGAAATCGTTCATCGATGACGTCGCGGAAAGGGTCCGCGTCCGGATCGGTGGCATTGATCTCACCCTCTTCGGTGGTGAGGCTCGCAATCTGGCAACCCGCGGCGTCTTCGACGATGCGGTGATATTCGTCCAGGCTCACGCCCATCTTCTTCGCGACATCGGAGTCGCGCGCCTCATGGCCGATCTCGCCCTCGAGCTCGCGGATCGCATTCGCGACGGCCCGCGCCTTGCGATGCACCGAACGCGGCGCCCAATCGAGCTTGCGCAGGCCATCGAGCATTGCGCCACGAATGCGGATGCCGGCGTAAGTCTCGAAACTCGCGCCGCGGCCGGCCGAGTAGTTCGCGGACGCCTCGAGCAATCCGAGCATGCCGGCCTGGATCAGATCGTCGACTTCCACGGAAGCCGGCAAACGCCCGGCGAGGTGATACGCAATGCGCTTCACCAGCTCCGCATGGCGCATCACCAACGCTTCGGTTTCCCGCGCATTGGGGCGCTGGCTATACGCGCTCACACCTGTCATCGAACCACCTCGAGGCGCACCGATGGACGTCGGATCAGGCGCTCGACGAAGAACTCCACGTTCCCCCGGGGACCTTCGGCTACTGGCCACATATCGGCCCTGAGCCCTAAGGTCTTGAGGGCAATGGAGGCCGGCGACTGCGGATAGGCCTGCACAACGGGACGCTGTTCACGGATTGAGCGGCGCAGGAAAGGGTCTTCGGGAATCTCCCCGACGTAATCGAGTTCCACGGTCAGGAACCGCGTGGCCACTCGTTCGAAGCGCTGGAACAGGCCCTGGCCCATTCCGCGGCCGCGTACCTGGTTGACCAGCACGCGGAATTTGTTCACGCCGTGGTCGCGGCTCAGGATCTTGATCAGCGCGTAGGCGTCGGTCAGCGAGGCCGGTTCATCGCAGATGACCACCAGCACCTGCTGCGCCGCTTGCGAGAACTGCAGTACTGAGCCGGCGATGCCGGGCGCGGTGTCGATCACCATCACGTCGAGTTTGGCGGTCAGGTCACCGAAGGCGCGCACCAGGCCCAGGTGCGTGAGCGTATCGAGCTCGGCGAGTTGCGCGATACCCGACGCGGCTGGCACGACTTTGAATCCCTGCGGCGCGTCGAGAACGATCTCTTCGAGCGAACAATTGCCGGCGAGCACATCGGCGAGCGTGAGCCGCGGCGTGAGACCGAGAAACACGTCGACATTCGCCAGCCCCAGATCGCCGTCGAGCAACATGACGTCCTTGCCGCGCAACGCCAGCGCCGCGGCGAGATTCACCGCGATCGTCGTCTTGCCGACGCCACCCTTGCCGCCGGTGACCGCGATCACCTGCACCGGTGAGGGGTTCATCACGCGCGCGGTGCCGTCGGTGTTTGCCGCCGGACCACTCTTGGCGGTGTTAGGCGCGGGCATTGTCCACTCCTGCGATTCTGCGCTGCATGGTTTCGTCGTCCGGCGTGGCGCTGTTGCGATGGGCGATGTCGACCGCGCGCGCCACGAGGCTGTGCGCCCGCGCCGGTTCGAGGTCTTCGGGTACGCGCTGGCCATCGCTGACGTACGCCGCCGGTAGTTTGGTGCGCACCAGCGCCGAGAGAATGCCGCCGAGGCTCACGGCTTCGTCGATCTTGGTGATGCAGACCGCGGTGGGCTGCGCGAGCGCGAAGCGGTTCAGCACTTCGTCGATGGCGCCGGCCTGGGCGCTCGCCGGCAGCACGATGGCGTTTTCAAGCTTGCCCGCACTGCCCTGCATCTGTTGCAGCAGGCGCAGGCGGCGCGCGAGCTCTGGATCGCGCGGGCTCGCGCCCGCGGTGTCGATGAGGACCAGGCGCTGACCCGCGAGTCCCGCGAGCAGCTCGGGCAGTTCGGCGATGTCGTACACCGTGTGCGCCGTGACGCCGAGCAGGCGCCCCAGCATGTGCATCTGTTCGTGCGCGCCGATGCGCACCGCGTCCGCCGACACCAGCGCGATGCGTCGCGGACCATGGCGAAGCACCCAGCGCGCCGCGAGCTTGGCGATGAGCGTGGTCTTGCCGGCACCGGCGGGCCCGGCGAATGCGACGCGGCCGCCGTCTTCGAGCCAGCGGTCGCCGGTCACCTGAATCGTGCGGGCGATGGTCGCGAGGGCGAAGCGGCGCGCGGCAGTGAAGTTCAGGTTTTCGGGAATCTTGCGCGCCAGCGACTGCGACAGCTCGTTCGACAGGCCGAGCCGCGCCAGCTCCTTGAGCATTGCGGCCTGCAGCGGCGAGCGGCGCGACATGTCGTTCCAGGTGAGCGTGGCGAGTTGCGCCTCGAGCATGCGACGCATGCCCTTCACTTCATCGGCCAGCGACGTTTCGCCGGCGGCGGAATGCGGCACGAGCGGCGCGTCGTCTTCGTGCGAGCCGAACTGCGCCACTTCGGGCGACAGCTGCGAAGACGCGCGTTTGTTCTTGCTGAAATCGACAGCGCGCGGCGTGCCGCGGCTGGTGTTGGTTGCCGGCGTGCGCTGGCCCGGGTCGGACTCCAGGCTTTCGCGCTGCGACTCGAAGTCGATGGCGGCCACCACTTCGACCTCGTCACCCACCCTGCCCGAGGACAGAATCACGGCATCGGGTCCGAGCGCCTCGCGCACCTGGGTGAGCGCGCTGCGCATGTCCTTGGCCAGATATCTCTGAATTTTCATCGCATACCTTCCTATCTACCAACCGCGGTCACCATGCGGACCTTGCGGTTGTCGGGAACTTCGTTCCACGCCAGCACGTGCAGGCCGGGAACACTGACTCGGAAAAATCTCGCCAGCGAGGCGCGCAAGGCGGGCGGTGTCAGCAACACCGCCGGTTCGCCGCCACGTTCTTGACGCTGCGCGGCGTCTGTCAGTCCTCGTTGCAAGCGCTCTGCCAGCCCCGGCTCCAAACCCGGGTTTGCCCCACCATTTGCGAGTCCATTTGACAGAAGTCGCTCTAGTTCTGGCTCAAGTGTGATGACGGGCAACTCCTCGGCGAGGCCGACGATGTCCTGGACGATCTGGCGACCCAGGGCAACCCTGACCTGGCCGATGAGAATCTGCGGATCCGTGGAACGGGGACCGGCTTCCGCCAGAGCTTCGACGATGGCGCGCACGTTGCGAATGGGAACGCGCTCTGCGAGCAACCCCTGCATCACGCGCACGACGACGGCGAGCGGCAGTACCTTCGGCACCAGTTCCTCGACCAGCTTCGGCGCCGTCTTGGCGAGCGTCTTGAGCAACTGCTCGGCTTCCTCATGACCGAACAACTCGTGCGCATGCGTCTGAATCAGGTGCGACAGGTGCGTGGCGATCACCGTGGCGGCGTCCACGACCGTGTAGCCGAGCGACTGCGCGTGTTCGCGCATCGACGGTTCGATCCAGGTCGCGTCCATGCCAAAGGCCGGATCCTTGGTCGCGATTCCGTTCAGCGGTCCGAACACACGGCCGGGATTGATGGCGAGCTCGCGATCCGGATGCACGACGCTCTCGCCAATGGAGACTCCGGCCAGCCGGATGCGGTACGCGTTCGGGCCCAGCTCCAGGTTGTCGCGGATGTGCACGGCCTGCACGAGGAAGCCAAGTTCCTGCGTGAGCTTGCGGCGGATGCCGCGGATGCGCGCCAGCAAGTCCCCGCCCTTGGTGCGATCGACGAGCGGGACGAGCCGGTAGCCGACTTCGAGACCGATGACGTCCACGGGGCGTACGTCATCCCACGACAACTCCTGCACTTCGGCCGGCGCCGGCGGCGGCTCGGGAGCCGCCACGGGCAGCGCAGCCGCTTGCTCGCGTTTCTTCACGAGGCGCCACGCGCCATAGCCACAGAGCGCGGCCATCGACAGGAACACCATGTTAGGCATTCCGGGAATCAGACCCATGATCCCGAGCACGGCGGCTGCGACCCCCAGGGCCTTGGGCTGTCCAAACAGCTGCCTGCCGAGTTCACTGCCCATGTCCTGTTCGCGCGAGATGCGCGTCACGATGATGGCCACGGCGACCGACAACATCAGGCCCGGAATCTGCGCGACCAGGCCGTCGCCGATGGTGAGCAGCGTGTAGGTCTTGGTAGCTTCGCCCATCGGCAGGTCGTGCATCATCGTACCGATGAGCAAGCCGCCAACGATGTTGATGACGAGAATGAGAATGCCGGCGACCGCATCGCCGCGGATGAACTTGCTGGCACCGTCCATGGAGCCGTAGAAATCCGATTCGGCGCGCACCTCGGCACGACGCTCGCGCGCCTGGTCCTGGGTAATGATGCCGGCGTTCAGATCGGCGTCGATGGCCATCTGCTTGCCGGGCATGGCATCCAGGGCGAATCGTGCCGACACTTCCGACACGCGGCCGGCGCCCTTGGTCACCACCACGAAGTTGATGATGGTGAGCACGATGAAAACCACGATGCCGACGGCGTAGTTGCCGCCGATCACGAACTCGCCAAAGGCGGCGATGACCTTGCCGGCGGCGTGTGAACCTTCATGGCCGTGCAGCAGCACCACGCGCGTCGACGCCACGTTGAGCGCCAGGCGCAGGATGGTGACCAGCAACAGGACGGTCGGAAAGATCGCGAACTCGAGCGGCCGTTTGACCTGGAACACCGCCATGACGATGACCAGTGACAGCGCGATGTTGAACGTGAACAGGATGTCCAGCACCACCGGCGGCAGCGGCAGGATCATCATCGCGAGAATGGCGATGAGGCCCACGGGCACGCCGATGCCGATGCGCAACAGTGGCGCGAAGCCGGAATTGCTGGTCGCTAGGTCTGCCATGACTTAATTGATACTTACCTAATGAAATTCGGGTGTCGGAGGTGGTTTGACACCGCGCTCGATGGCGGCCTTGAGTTGATAGACGTAGGTCAGAACCTGCGCGACCGTGATGTACAGCGCCGCCGGAACTTCGCGGCCGAGGTCCACGGTGCGATACAGCGCACGCGCCAGCGGCGGAGCCTCGATCACGGGCACGCCGTTCTCCGCGGCGATTTCGCGGATGCGCGCAGCGGTCAGGTCGGTACCCTTGGCGACGACGATCGGCGCGCGCATCTTCTGATCGTCGTAGCGCAGCGCCACGGCGAAATGTGTGGGGTTGGTCACCACCACGTCGGCTTTCGGAACTTCGTGCAACATGCGGCCGCGCGCCAGCGCCCGTTGCGCTTCGCGGATGCGGCCGCGGGTTTCCGGCGAGCCTTCGCTTTCCTTGTATTCTTCCTTCACTTCCTCGCGCGTCATTTTCAGATCGCGCGAGTGCTGCCAGAGCTGGAACGGCACGTCAAAAGCCGCGATGGCCACCAGGCCGAAGCACAGCACCAGCAATGAATAGCCGGCGAGCGTCGCCGAATGCCCGATGGCGCCGTTGAGCGGTTCGGAGGCCAGGCCCATCATCTGCGGCGTCATGCCCTTGAGCAGCGTCCAAGCGATCAAGGCGACGACGAACACTTTGGCGAGACCCTTGCCAAGCTCCACGGCACCACGCGCCGAGAACATGCGGCCGAGCCCGCTCGCGGGATTGAGCTTGCTGAACTGAGGCATCAGCGCCTGGCCCGAGAAGTTCCAGCCGCCGATTGCCAGCGGCGCGGCCAGCGCGGCCACGAACGTGGCGCCGAGAATCGGCAGGATATAGATGAGCGCCTGAGTGCCGTTGTGCATGAGCGCCGGCCAGATGACGTTCTCGCCGACGGCCTGTTCCGGGCTCAGGCTCAAACTACCGCGCATGAGGTCGGCGAATTTGCCCGCCGCGCCGCGACCCATGGTGTAGATCGCCGTGGCGGCCGCGATGCATACCGCCGCCATGGACAGTTCCGCCGAGCGCGGAACCTGGCCTTTCTTGCGCGCCTCGTCGAGGCGCTTGGGAGTCGCTTGCTCGGTGCGTTCTGCGCCGCTGCCCTCTGCCATGGGTTAGTTGCCCCCGAACATGCGCAGGAACTCGAAGCCTTTGCCGAGCAGCTCGATGAAACCGGTCTGCAGCGGCGCGATACCGGCGAGCACCACGAGCAGGCCGACGACCAGCGAAACCGGGAAACCCACCGCGAAGAGATTGAGCGATGGCGCCGCGCGACTCACCACGCCAAACGCCAGATTGACGATGAGCAGTGCCGTGACACCCGGCAGTGCGATAGCGATGGCGCCCGAGAACAGCGTGCCACCCCAGAGAATCAGCGCCCACAGACCTTCTTGTCCGAGGCCGGTGACACCCACGGGCATGGTGTAGAGGCCTGCGACCAGCATCTCGATCAGCGCGACATGGCCGCCGAGCGCCAGAAACGTGAGCGTGGCGAGAATGACGTATAGCTGTCCGAGTGCCGGGGTGCTGCTGCCGCGCAGCGGGTCGACGTTGAAGGCGAACGAGAGGCCCATGCTGTTGGCCAGAAGCTGACCGGCGAGCGCCAGCGCATCGAAGACCACCTGCAGTGCGAAGCCGAATGCGACGCCAATCAGCAGCTGCTGGAACACCGCGACGAAACCTTGCGGCGAAAACGGCGCGATGCCCGGCGCGGGAATCAACGGCACCACCAGCGCCGTGATGGCCACCGCGAGAATGATGCGCGTGCGCGCGGGTACGAAGCGCGCGCCGAACACCGGCGCCACCATCAGGCAGGCACCGATGCGGGCGAAGGGGAAGAACCCCTGCGCCACCCACGCTTCGAGCTGACCTGTGGTGAGTGCGAGCATCAGCCGACCATGCCGGGAATGCTTTCGATGAGGCCGCGCGAGTACTCCACCAGATTCTTGATCATCCACGGGCCGGTGAGCGCCAGCACGGCGGCCATGGCCAACAACTTCGGGATGAACGACAGCGTCATCTCGTTGATCGAGGTGGCCGCCTGGAAGATGCCGACGATGAGACCGACGGCAAGCGCTGTGAGCAGCAGCGGCGCCGAGAGCATCAGCGTCATCTCGAGCGCCTGCCGGCCGACGGTTACCACCATTTCAGGACTCATTTGGATTCCTAGCGGAAGAAACTTTGGGCGAGCGTGCCCATCACCAACGCCCAGCCGTCGATGAGCACGAACAACATGATCTTGAAGGGCAGCGAGATGAGTACCGGCGAGAGCATCATCATGCCCATCGACATCAGCACGCTGGCGACCACGAGGTCGATGATCACGAACGGAATGAACAGCAGGAATCCGATCTGGAACGCGGTCTTGAGCTCGCTGGTGACGAAGGCGGGCACGAGGATGCTGAGCGGCACGTCCGCGGGTTTGGCGAAGCCTTTGCCGCCGGAGATGCGCACGAAGGTCGCGATGTCGGATTCACGAGTCTGTTCGAGCATGAAACCCTTGATGGGCCCGATGGCGCGCTCGAGCGCCACGGTGGTTTCGATGGTGCCGGCAAGATAGGGCTGCGCCGCGTCGGCGTTCACTTTGTCGATCACCGGCGCCATGACGAACAGCGTGAGGAACAGCGCGAGGCCGACCAGCACCTGGTTAGGTGGCGTCTGGCCCGCGCCGATGGCCTGACGAAGAATTGCCAGCACGATCACGATGCGGGTGAAGGCGGTCATCATCAGCAGAATGGCCGGCAGCAGCGACAGCACCGTCATCAGGATCAGTATCTGCAGCGTCAGCGAATAGGTCTGGCCACCACCGGGCGCCGTCGTCACCGTGACCGCGGGCAGACCGCCGACACCGGTCGCGGCGGCCGACGCCGCCAGCGGCAACAGCAGCACCGCTAACAAACTTAAGCTCCGCGCCCAGTTTTTTGGCAATGGGATCATTTGCCCAGGCTCCGCATCAGCAGATCTTTGAAATTGGGGGTCTTGATTCCCGAGGACGGCAGTGCGGGCGGCGCTTCGGTATTCGCGCCGGCCGGGAACACGTGCAGGGTGCGTACCGAACCCGGTGCAATGCCGACCAGGATGTCGGTCTCGCCCACGCGCACGAGCACACAACGCTCTTTCTGGCCTACAGAACGGTCACTGAGAATCTGGATTCGATCGCGAACTCCCGCACCACCACCGAATCCGCGCGTGCGCTTCATGACCCAGGCGAGGCCGGCGATCAGCGCGACGATGACGATCAGCGCCAGCGTCACTTCGGCGAGTCCACCGCCAGTCGAATGCGCGGAGCTCGCGGCAGGCGCGGCGAAAAGTGGGGCGTCCATCGGGGCTCGCCTACTTCAGCTTCTTGATGCGTTCGGCGGCGCTCACGACATCGGTGATGCGGATGCCGAACTTCTCGTTCACCACCACCACCTCACCGTGCGCCACCAGCGTGCCGTTGACGAACACGTCGAAGGGTTCGCCGGCGGCACGATCCAGCTCAACGACGCTGCCCTGATTGAGCTGCAGCAGGTTGCGGATCGGGATGCGCGTGCGCCCCACTTCCATCGACAGCGTGACGGAGACATCGAGGATGGCCTCGAGGTTCACATCGGCGGCGGCACTTTCGATTTCCTCCGCTTGCGCGGCTCCGGCTTTTGCATTCATTTTCATCACCTATTAAGTAGTCTTGCGCAGCAGCATCGCATCGGCCGCGTTGGTTCGCGGACGGCGCACACGCTGCTCGAATCTGACCGACTGGTTGCCGCGCGACACGCCGTAGCTGCCGCGAAACAGCGGCACGCCCTCGGCAAGCACCGTGGCCTTGCCGGAAAAATCACAGGGGATCACGTCACCGGGCTTGAGGTTCACGAGCTGGTTCAGTGTCACGTTGGCGTGCCCTAACATGGTGGTCAGCTCGATTTCCGCGTCCTGGATATCTTCCTTGAGCGAGGCGAGCCAGCGATCGTCCTGCACGGCGCCGCCGCTCGGGGCGCCCGCCTCGAGCACTTCCTTGAGCGGCTCGAGCATCGACAGCGGCAGCACCACGTGCAGATCGCCGCCGCCACCCTCGAGCGCCAGCTGAAAGCCGCAGATCGCCACCGGTTCGGCAGGAGCCGCGATTTGCGCGAAGGTCGGGTTGACTTCCGATTTCACCAGCTCGATGTCGATGGCGGCGATCGGCGCCCAGGCTTCGCGCATGTCGTTGAATGCGGCGCGCAGCAGCATCTGGATCACGCGCATTTCCGTGGGCGCGAATTCGCGGCCTTCGGTTTTTTGCTGGCGGCCATTGCCGCCGAAGAAGTTATCGACCACCGCGAACACCAGCGCCGGGTCGAGCGCGAGCAGCGCGCTGCCGCGCAGCGGATTGATTCGGATGAGATTGAGGTTGCTCGGCAACGCCAGTGACTGCGCGTAGTCGGAGAACTTGCGCACCTGCATGGGCATCACCGCGATCTCGAGCGGCCGGCGCAGCAGGTTGTAGAGGCTGACGCGCAAGGACCGCGCCATGCGCTCGTTGATCAAGTCGAACGCCGGCATGCGCAAGCGCGTGGCGACCTGGTCACTGAGGAAGTCGTACGGACGCACTTCTTCCGGATTCACCAGCGCATCGGTATTGACGTCGCCTGAATCCACCGCGTTCAGCAACGCGTTGACTTCTTCCTGGTTGAGGACTTCCTGCGCGGCCATGGTTACTGCATCACGAAGGCGGTGAAGTACAGGGCTTCGACTTTCGCCGGTTCGCCCCCGGCGCTCTTGACCACGGAGCGCACCGATTCGAGCGAGGCCGCCCGGAGTTTCTCCTTGCCTTCGCGCGTTGAAATAGTGTCGTACTGCTGATTGCCGAGCAGCATGAGCAGGTCGTTGCGGATGCGCGGGTCGTTCTTCTTGAGGTCTTCTTCCACGTGCGGGTCGCGCGTCATGATGCTGATCGTGACCTGCAGGAAGCGCACCATCGACTCCGCTTCGAAATTCACCACGAACGGCGGGTCGAGATTCACGTAGATAGGCGGCAGCGCCGGGACTTCGGCTTTCGTCGCCTCTTTGTGCCCGCCCTTCAGGAAGAAGAACGCGCCAATGCCACCACTGAGCAGCACGACTGCCAGGATGATGAAGAGCAGCTTCCTGCTCTTCGGCGCGCCCTCTTCGCCCTCGACCTCGCCTTCTTCGCCTTCGACGACTTCCTCGTCGAGGACTTCAGTATCTTCGTCTGCCATGGCACAACCTCAAGACACGCCGGACGCGTGCGACTGACTTCGGATGTGCAACGGGCATGCCACGGGAGACCTGTGACACGCATCACGAAAAATCCTGGATTCCGCCGGAAAACCGACGCTTGCCGAAAGGTAGCCAAAAAGGGGACAGATCTATTTTTCGCCGCGAAAAATAGATCTGTCCCCTTTTGCTCTTTTTGCCTAGGCGTAGATGTCGAGCAGTGAGGTGCTGATGATCTTTGCGGACGTGACGTCGGCTTCTTCGCCCACGCCATTCACCGCGCCCGGCGCATTCGACCGCTCCGGCCGGCCGTGGCCTGCCGACTGGTGCGAGACGCTCGAGTTCGAAAGCTGCAGGCCCTGTGCCGACAGCAATTCACGAAGGCGCGGCATCGATGCTTCGAGAACCGCGCGGGTTTCCTGATGCGCGGCGCCGAAATGCACGCTCGCCTGCCCATCGCGAACGGTGATCTGGATGTCGAGCGGCCCCAGGTCCACGGGCACCAGCTTGAGTGAGGCCACCGACTCGCCATCACGAGCCATGAGCACGAGCCGGTGCGCGAGCGCGTCGGCCCAGCGGGTGTCATGCACGGGCGTCGACAGGCGAATTTCCGCCGCCGGCGCCATATCCGGACCGCGCTTGCCGGTGACATCGCCCATGGCGCTCATCCAGCCATCGTTGGTTGGCTTGTCGCCTTCGGCGCCTTCCTTGCTGGTCAAAGCGGCAGCAAACGCGACCGCGGGATTCGCGGCGGCCGCCACGGCCGCATCGCGATTGCTGGCGAGATTGGCCGCGGACCCGCCGGGAGCGGCGGAATCCGGGCGCTCAGGCAAACCCGCCTGCAGAAGTAGCGACGCGGGAATGAGCTTGGCTGCGGTCTCCTTCGGCGCGGCTGTTTCTGCGCCGCCATCGCTGGCCGCACCCGCCTGGGGTGCGAACACACTGGCGGGCAGCATCATGTCGAGCCACTCCGACAGGATGTCGTCGCTCGCCGCAGGTTCGTCGGCTTCAGGCAATTCCGCGCGGACGTCTTCAGGCGCGGCATCGCCAGCCGCCGGCAGCAACGTCGCGCTGTCATTGAGGATCTTGAGCAGATCATCCGGTGAAGTTTCTGCGAGCTTGACCGCCGGAGCGGCGGGCGCGCTGTTCGGAAGTTTGGCGGCGGTCTGTTGGGCTTTGAGCGTCAGCAACTGGACCAGCGACTGCGGCGGCATCGCATCGACGAGCGCCGACGTTGGCACCGGCGTAACGGCTCCAGCGAGCAGGTTCTGAAAGTCAGACGGCACATCGGCCGGCGTGGTTGCGCAGCTGGCGTTGGTCGGCACCGTCGGTGACGGGCAGCTCGGAGCTTCGGTCAATACAGTCTTGGCGCTCATCATGGTCTACCTCTCGTTTTTGGAGCCGCGCTGCGCCAACTCGTCGCTTTCGCGCTGGTCGCGTCGGTCTTCATCGCGGCGGGCTTCGCCTTGCCAGCGGTCCGCAAGCGTCTGCACGACCTGCGCGCGTTGCGCAGCCTCGCGCCAGGAATCGAGCATCTGATCGCGGGTCGCACGCGCCGCGCCGAGCGCCTGGCGTTGTGCCACCAGCGCCTCGCCCAGTCGCGCGAGAAATGCGTGGAATTCACGTACGCCAGACACTTCGACGCCGGCGGCGCCGCGCGTCGCGAGTTGTTCTTCGTACTCATTGCGATAGCGCTCGAGCGCCACCAACTTCTGTTCGGCTTCGATGGCATTGCGCTCGGCTTCGGCCAGGCGTTCTGCGCGCTCACGTTCGGCGCGATCGGCCACCTGCTGCACGATGTCGAGACGGTCGACGCGCGTCATGCCGCACCGACCAGCGCGGCGGCGTCGGCTTCGGCAAACAACTGCGTCAACGCACGCATGCTCTCCGCATGGCCGACGCGATCCTTGATGCCCTGCTGCAGGAACTTCTGCATCTTCGGCCACATGGCGATGGCTGCATCCACGCGCGGATCGCTGCCGCGCTGATAGGCACCGATGTTGATGAGGTCGCGATGCTGCTGGTAGGTCGCCAGCATGTGGCGAAACCGGCGCGCCAGCTCCAGGTGCTCGGGTGGGGTGATGTCCTGCATGACGCGGCTGACCGACGCTTCGACGTCGATGGCCGGATACTGGCCGGCCTCGGCGATGCGGCGCGACAGGACGATGTGACCATCGAGAATGGCGCGGGCGGCGTCGGCGATGGGATCCTGCGGATCGTCACCCTCGGTGAGCACGGTATAGAAGGCGGTGATCGATCCACGGTCGGAAGCGCCGTTGCCGGCGCGTTCCACCAGCGCCGGCATGCGCGCGAACACTGAGGGGGGATAACCCTTGGTGGCCGGCGCCTCGCCGATGGCCAGACCGATCTCGCGTTGCGCCTGCGCGAAACGCGTCAGCGAATCCATGATGAGCAATACGTTGTGGCCACGATCGCGGAAATACTCGGCGATGGCAGTCGCCAGCCACGCGCCGTGCAGGCGCAGTAGCGGCGGATTGTCGGCCGGCGACGCGACCACGACCGCGCGGCGACGTCCTTCCGGTCCGAGAATCCGCTCGACGAATTCCTTCACTTCACGGCCGCGCTCGCCGATCAGGCCAACGACAATGATGTCGGCCGAGGTGTAGCGAGCCATCATGCCTAACAACACACTCTTGCCGACGCCGGAGCCGGCGAACAGACCGATGCGTTGTCCGCGCCCCACGGTCAACAGCGCATTGATCGAGCGCACACCCACGTCGAGCGGATGTTCGATGGGCCTGCGCGACAGCGGATTGATGGTCTGGCCCAGGAGCTTCACGCGATCGTCGCCGACCAGCGGCCCGAGGCCGTCGAGTGGCGCCCCGGTGCCATCGACAATCCGGCCGAGCATCGCCGGCCCCACCTTGACCGATCCGGCGCGCTGCCGCGGAATCACGCGCGCGCTGGGCGCGAGGCCCTGCACGTCGGTCGTGGGCATGAGCAGCAGACGGTCACCGTTGAATCCCACCACTTCGGCTTCGACGCGTGAGCCGTCGACGCCGAGCAAATCGCAGATGTCGCCGACCGCGGCCTGGCAGCCGGTGGCTTCGAGCGCCAACCCGACCATGCGGGTCAAGGTTCCTTCGACCGCTGGTGGCAGCAGCGCGCTGGCGCGCTTGCTTTGCAGCGCCAGACGTTCGCGCCACAGTGCGGCGCGGTTGGGTTGTGGTTGGCCGGCTGGAATCATGTGCCCTTCCCCAAGTCCACGGTGCCTTCGGCGTCATCGGCATCCTCGGATTTCGGATCGCGCTTGCGGATGCCGGTGTCGTCGGACAACAAACTACTGACCGCTTCGGCGACGCGCGACTCGAGACGCGCATCGACACTGGACGTGGCCGTGGTCAGACGGCAGCCGCCGCGCGCGAGCAACGGATCCTCCTTGAGGACCCATTCGGGTTCGCCACTCGGCTGCGCCAGTTTCTCGCGGACGATGGCGGCGTCGTCGGGATGCAAATGGACTTTGAGATCGCGCGTGGCCACCGGCAGCAATCCCACCGTGTGGCGGATGATGCCGATGACCTGCGTGGGATCGAGGCGCAGTTCGCGCCGTACCAGGTGTTTGGCGATGATGAGCGCGAGCTTGGTGAGTTCCTGCTCAATGGCCGAGTCGAGCTGCTCCAGCGGCTTGGCCAGAGTTCCGAGGATCGCCTCGAGCGCGGCGACCTTCACGTTCAATTCGTTGACGCGCACCGCGAGCTCGGCTTCGCCGCGCCGAACCCCTTCGGCGTGACCCGCGGCCAGGCCCTGCTCCCAGGCGTCGCGTTCCACCGCCTCGAGGTGCATGACGTTGACGCCCGCGCCGCGCCGCTGCACCAGCGGTCCTTCGACCGCCGGCAGGTCCCAGCGGGCGACGGCGTCGTCTGCCTTGTTAGACATACTGTTCGCCGCCGGCGCTCCCCAGCGAGATGGTGCCGGCGTCCGCCAGCTTGCGCGCCGCGATCAGGATTTCCTTCTGTGCGGACTCCACTTCGGACAGCTTCACGGGGCCCTTGGCCTCGAGATCGTCCTTCATCATCTCGGCGGCGCGTTGCGACATGTTCTTGAAGATCTTGGCCTTGAGCGTGTCGTCGGCACCCTTGAGCGCAATGAGCAGCTTGTCGGCCGGCACCTGGCGCAGCAATTCCTGCATGCCGCGATCGTCGATCTTCTGCAGGTCGTCGAAGATGAACATGAGGTCCTGGATCTTCTGCGAGAGCTGTTCGTCGACCTTGGCGAGGTCCGTCATGATGAGATTGCTGGCTTCGCCCTTCACGAGATTCATGATGGCGGCCGCGACCTTGGGTCCGCCCATGGTCGAAGTCTTGGTGGAACTGGCGCCGGCGAAACTCTTTTCGATCATCTCGTCGAGCTCGGTCAGTGCGGTCGGACGCACGCCGTCCATCATGGCAACGCGGATCATGAGATCCGAGCGCAACGCTTCCGGCATGAAATTGAGGACTTCCGCGGCCTGCTCTGGCTCGAGATACGACAGCACGATGGAGATGATCTGCGGATGTTCATTGCGCATGATCTCGGCCACCGACTTCGGGTCCATCCACTTGAGCGCTTCGAGGCCCTTGCGGCGGCTGGTGATCGGAATGCGGTCCATGAGCGTCGCGGCCTTGTCTTCGCCCAGGGCATTGATCAGCACCTTGCGCACGAAGTCTTCGCCGCCGACCCCCACCGAGGTCTGTTTCTCGACGCTCGAGCTGAAGTCGGTGAGCACCGCGGAGACTTCCTCACGCGAAACATTGGCGAGATCGGTCATGGCCTTGCCTAACTGCTGCACTTCCTTGGCACCCATGTGGCGCAGGATTTCGGCGGCCTCGGTTTCACCGAGCGTCAACAACAGGATGGCCGCGCGTTCGACGCCGGTGCGCTTCGGAGCCGGCGGCGCCGCTGGTGCCTTGGGCGCTGCAGGTTTGGCGGCGGCCCCTTTGGCGCCCGCCTTGCCCGCGGCGCCGCCTTTGGCCGGCGCACCCTTTTTCGCGGCGGCCTCAGCCATCGGTCGATACCCAGGTCTTCACGACCTGCGCGACCCGCTTCGGATCCTGGGAGACGAGGCCACGCGCCTGCGCGACCTGTTGTTCGTAGGCGAGACTCTGCCCTTCGCCACCGCCGCCGGCGATCAGGTTGCCGCCACCGCCGAGGCTGACGAGCTGCGGCTGCTGGCGCGCCTGCGTGAGCAGACCCTTGGTGAGCGGCTTGAGCACGCTGAAGACGATGACGAAGAGGACGATCACGCCGCCTAACAACTTGGCGAGATCCTGCACCCAGGCCTTCTCCCAGAACGGCACGGTCTCGAGTTCGCCGTCGGGGATGGTGACCACGCCCGCGAACGAGGAGTTGACGATGTTCACGGTGTCGCCGCGCGTGGCATCGAAGCCGACGGCGTCCTTGACCAGTGCCGTGAGGCGTTCGATCTGCTCGGGTGGCAGCGGCGTCTCGGTGACTTTGCCGTCGGCTGCCGTGGTACGCAGGTTGTCGACCAGCACCGCAACCGACAGGCGCGTCACGCGGCCTGCGGGAGTGCGCGTGTAAGCCATGGTGCGATCGATCTCGTAGTTGCGGGTCGACTGCCTGGACTTCGAATCGGGACCATTCACTTCGGTGCCGGCCGCATTGTTGGGCGTGGCGCCTGCCGGCACCTGGGGTGCTGCACCTTGGGCGACTGTCGGCTGCTGACCGGGGGCCAGCGCGACGCCGGGCTGCGGCGGTTGATTGGTGAGCGCGCCGGGCACGCCGCCGCCGCCGGCGGCGCCGTTCTTGGCGGCCTCCTCGGAAGTCGACTCGCTGCGCACGACCTGGCCTTGCGGATTGTATTGCTCGCGCGTGGATTCGGTGGTGGCCATGTCGACCTGCGCCACAACCTGGGCGCGCACGCGGCCGACTCCGACCAGCGGCGTGAGCATCTCCTGGATGCGATTTGCGTATGACTCTTCGAGGCGATGCGCGACCTCGAACATGCGGTCGCGCCGGCCCTCTTCGCTGGCATTGTCGGGCGACGACAGCAGGCGACCCGCCTGGTCGACGACCGTGACCTGGGCGGCCGAGAGTTCGGGAATGCTCGAGGCCACCAGGTTGGCAATGGCCTGCACCTGCTCCTCGTCGAGCCGCCGGCCCGCCTTGAGCTGCAGAAATACCGAGGCGGATCCCGGGCGGTGATCGCTGACGAATGCCGACTGCCGTGCCATCGCCAGATGAACCCGGGCGCCCTGGACGTTTTGCACGGACGCAATGGTGCGCGCCAGTTCGGTTTCGAGCGCGTGCTGGTAGCGCGCGTTCTCCATGAACTGGCTGACGCCGAAGCCCG
>JBDTSV010000189.1:0-16154 GCA_039930985.1 Pseudomonadota bacterium | reverse complement strand
CCCCTTCCCGGACGGCCCAGCGAGACCTACATGAAAACGCGTCGCATCAAGCTGCCTTTGACTGCATCTTTCGTCCAAATTGCAGCTGCGACAATGGTGTCCGCGCTCTTCTTCACGAGCGAGGCCGCCGCGAAAGACGAAGTTCGTGTCGAGGCGGTCAAAGCTGCCGAGATGGCCCGCTTCAAAGCGAACGTCGACGCCGACGCCGCCGCGCTCGGCAAGCTGCTCGATGACGACCTCGACTATGTGCACTCCAACGGCGATCACGACACCAAGGCCTCGTTCATCGAGTCACTGACCAGCGGGCGGCGCGACTACGTTTCGATGACCTGCGACATGCAACTGGTACGGGTCTTCGGCAATGTCGCCACCATTCGCGGCACGGCCAAGGTGACCGTGGTGAGCAATGGGAATTCGCAGGACCTGGACATCGGCTACACCGATACCTGGCTCTGGAAGGACAAGCGCTGGCAGATGACGGCCTGGCATTCTTCGCGCTACCTGCCGGCGGCACCCGCCGCCAAGTGACCAAGGTAGTTAGATGAGCCAGCCGCGCCGCCAGTCCCTCGCCGTCCGCGTCGGTCGCGTGACCGTGGGCGGACCCGCGCCCATCGTCATTCAGTCGATGACCAACACCGACACCGCCGACATCGAAGGTACGGCGCAACAGATCAAGGCCCTGGCGCGCGCCGGCAGCGAACTGGTACGCATCACGGTCAACGAAGCCTCGGCAGCGGCCGCGGTGGCCGCAATTCGTGAACGTCTGGCGCAGATGGGCGTCGGCGTGCCCATCATCGGCGACTTCCATTTCAACGGACACAAGCTGCTGCGCGAGCATCCGGAGTGCGCGGAAGCCTTGGCCAAGTACCGCATCAACCCGGGTAATGTCGGCCGCGGCAGCAAACGCGATCCGCAGTTCGCCGAGATGATCGAGTTCGCCTGCCATTACCAGAAGCCGGTGCGCATCGGAGTGAATTGGGGCAGCCTCGACCAGGACCTGCTCACGCGCATGATGGACGAGAACAATTCGCGCGCCGTGCCGATGTCCGCGCAGGAAATCATGCGCGAAGCGGTGGTGGCCTCGGCGCTCGAAAGCGCCAACCGCGCGGTCGAGCTGGGCCTGCCGCGCGAACGCATCATTCTTTCGGCGAAAGTCAGCGGCGTGCAGGATCTCATCGCTATCTACCGGCGGCTGGCCGAGCGTTGCGACTATCCGCTGCACCTCGGGCTCACGGAGGCCGGCATGGGCAGCAAGGGCATCGTCGCCTCGACCGCCGGCATGGCAGTGCTGCTGCAGGAAGGCATCGGCGACACCATCCGTGTGTCGCTGACGCCCGAACCCAACGGCGACCGCACCAACGAAGTCATCGTCGCGCAGGAAATCCTGCAGACCATGGGCCTGCGTTCTTTCATTCCCATGGTGGTGGCCTGCCCCGGATGCGGCCGCACCACGAGCACCTATTTCCAGGAACTGGCGCAGTCGATTCAGAGCCACATCCGTCATCGCATGCCCGAATGGCGCAAGGCGCATGAAGGCGTGGAAGACATGACCGTGGCGGTCATGGGCTGCGTGGTCAACGGCCCGGGCGAGAGCAAACACGCCAACATCGGCATCTCGTTGCCGGGCACGGGTGAGCGCCCGGTGGCGCCCGTGTACGAAGACGGCGAGAAGACCGTGACGCTCAAGGGCGAGCACATCGCCGCCGAATTCCAGGAACTGGTCGAGAAGTACGTCGCGCGAACCTTCGCACGAAAAAATGCGGCCGCGACTCCCGAGGAGCTAAGCGTATGAGCAGCAACGACGACACCCTGATCAACAAGCAATGCGTGCCCTGCCACGGCGGCGTCAGCGCGCTCACCAAACCTCAGGCGGAAGCGATGTTGGGCCGCCTGCTGGCTACCAACGGCGATGGCTGGAAGCTCGTCGAGGACAGCAAGGCGATCAAGCGCGAGTTCAAGTTCGCGGATTTCTATCGCACCATGAGCTTCGTCAACGCGGTGGCGCATGTCGCCAACGTCCAGGATCACCACCCGGACATCGAATGTGGCTGGGGCTACTGCCGCATCCGCTACCAGACCCATGCGATTGGCGGGCTGCATGAAAACGACTTCATCTGCGCCGCCAAGATAGACAATATTTCTCGCAGCTGAATATCTGCGGGTTGACGCCCACAGCGGAAATCGTCGCCCCTTTTCGACAGAGGGTGACGTCCGCAAAAAACTCATGTCCGAATGTCGATTCGGCCAGGTGCCAACCGACCAATCAGCAGCTCCGTATTTCTCAGTGAGGCAAGACCCATGTTCGATGACGCACGCAAGCGCTGGTGGGCGCTGTACGTTCTGTGCTGCGGCGTTCTGATGATCGTGCTCGACACGACCATCGTGAATGTCGCGCTGCCGTCGATTCGCGAGGACCTGGGTTTCTCCGAAACGTCGTTGGTCTGGGTGGTCAACGCGTACATGCTGACGTTTGGCGGTTTCCTGTTGCTGGGCGGGCGCCTCGGCGACCTGTTCGGTCATCGCCGGTTATTCCTGCTGGGACTGATCCTGTTCACCACCGCGTCGGTTGGCTGCGGCGTCGCAACGTCGCGGGAAATCTTGATCGCCGCGCGCGCCATCCAAGGATTTGGCGGCGCCGTGGTCACCGCGGTGGCGTTGTCGCTCATCATGAGCCTCTTCACGGGAGCGGCCGATCGCGCGAAAGCGATGGGCATCTACGGCTTTGTCTGCTCGGCCGGTGGCAGCGTCGGCGTGCTGCTCGGGGGGTTCCTGACCACCACGCTCAACTGGCACTGGATTTTCCTCGTCAACGTACCAATCGGCGTCCTGGTCTATTTGTTTTGCATGCGCCTGCTGCCGCACGCTTCGGGAACGGCGAGCGGTGCCAAGCTCGACATCGCTGGTGCTATCACGGTAACCGCGTCGCTGATGCTCGCGGTGTACGCCATCGTCAATGGCCACGACGCGGGCTTCCGCTCGACTCAAACACTGGCAACGTTGGCGGCGGCAGTGGCGTTGCTCGTCACCTTCCTGCTCATCGAGGCGCGGGTGCGCGATCCGCTGATGCCGCTCTCGCTCTTTCGCTTGCGCAATGTCGCCACCGCCAACGTCGCCGGTGTGCTGTGGGCCGCGGCGATGTTCGCCTGGTTTTTCATCTCCGCGCTCTATCTGCAACTCGTCCTCGGCTACAACGCCATGCAGGTGGGGCTTAGCTTCCTGCCCTCGAACCTGATCATGGCGGCGTTTTCCCTCGGACTCTCGGCCAAGATCGTCATGCGATTCGGCATCCGCGTACCGCTCGCGGCGGGACTGCTGTTTGCCGCGGCGGGCCTGGCGCTGTTCGCCCGCGCCCCGCTCGATGGGCACTTCGTCATGGACGTGCTGCCTGGCATGACCTTGCTGGGAATCGGCGCCGGCATCGCCTTGAACCCGCTGCTGCTCGGTGCGATGAGCGACGTGGCACCGAGCGAGTCGGGACTCGCCTCGGGCGTGGTCAACACCTCGTTCATGATGGGCGGCGCACTCGGCCTCGCGGTGCTGGCGAGCTTCGCCGCAGGGCGCAGCGATGCGTTGCTGGCCACGGGCGCAAACCACTTCGCGGCGCTCACGGGCGGTTATCAGCTCGCGTTCCTGCTGGGCGCGGCGAGCGCAGCCCTTGCGGCCATCGCCGGCGGCGTGTTCATGCGCACCCGCCCGCCGGCTCCCTGAACATTCGCTGGCGTGACGATCGGCTTTGTCAGGGTTGGCCTGAGCGCGTCAGGTCAAATCAGCCAGAAGTCACCACCGGACCATAGTTAGGCTCGCACTCGCCCGCGAGCATTCGCCTTCACCATGGAGGCGATATGAGAATAATCAGATTGTCGGGCTTGATTGCGGCTGGTGCCGCCACTTTGTTGCTGGCTTGCGCGAAATCTCCCGAAGGCGTCGGCTTCGACATCGACACCGGCCGTTTCAGCGTGCACGCCAATGGCGCAACCCGCGGCGAGCTCCTCGACCAGCTGGCGAAAGTCGCGCAGATAGAGGTGCGCCCCCAACCGCCGCGCGACGAGCGCCTGACCATCTCCGCCGATGATCTCGACGTCGATGAATTGCTGGCGCGGATCATGCCGGCGGACATGCGCTATGTCGCGCGCCGCGGCGCGCGCGAGATCGCCTCGAAGGCGCCCGGGGTCGACAGGCGCAAGGCAGGCGCCGCCGAAGCGGCCGCTCCGGGACTCACCACGAAGGGGAAGGGATCCGCAACCCCACGCGAGGGGGCACTTAAAGCTGCCGCTGACAGCAAGCTTGGCGAGGCGCCGCCGCGCGCGGCGGGCCCGCAGTTCAAAGCCGAGGCACGCACCATGGTCGTCAGCGAGAAGAACGAACCCAAGAAGCCGCTGCCCACGCGCACACCGCGCGCCACGCTGCGCGTGACGCTGTTGTTCGAGCAGGGCAAGGCACCGCAGGTCTTGGCAGCGCAGAACATCGAGGGTGGTCCGCCCGTGGAGCGATTCGTGCGTGGCCCGTTCCTGTTCCTGCTGACCAGTGCCGAGGGCCGGATCCTGCAATTCGGCAGCTTCGAAGACCCACTCGAAGAGCACAGCTATCTCCAGGAAGGCCAGCACTCCACCGGTCAAGCGCAAAGCGGCATCACCGGCATTTCGCTGGACAACACCAAGCTTGCGGGCGCGAGCCTGCAGATCATCGACGCGCGCGAGGTCACCTTGCCGCGCGAGCTCACCGAGGACGCCGTGCGCGGCGTCATGCAGCGCGCCAAACCCATCGCCACCATCAACGCGACGCAGTTACTGCGCGCCTCGCAGCGGGAGTCCGCGAAATGAACCGTTGCAAACTATTCGCCCTCCTGCTCGCGCCCCTCTTCGCGGTAATGACAAGCGCCGCGCACGCACAGACCGTCACCGAACTCCTGCGCAACGGCGCCAATGGCGACAAGTTCAACGTGGTGGTCATCGGCGACGGCTTCGCCGCCGGCGCCGACCAGACGGCCTTCAACACCTTCGTACAGAACGTCGTCATCCGCGACCTGTTCGACGAGAACCGCAGCGGCGCGTACCGGGAAATCATGGGCGGCATGAACCTGTTTCGCGTCAACACCGTCTCCCAGCAGAGCGGCATCACCACCATCGATTCCACCGGCACGGTGACCAACACCGTGAATACGTTCCTCGGCTATCGCTTCAGCGGCGACTGGAACCGGTGCTGGATGGAGCCCGGTCCCAACAGCAACACATTGCTCGCCAACACGCTGAACAACCTCGTCCCCGGCTGGACCCACGCGTTCATCGTGTTGAACACGCCATCGTTCGGCGGCTGCCGGCGCGGCAACCAGCTCGCCATCACCATGGGCGGCACCTGGACGGTGGCGGCGCACGAGATGGGCCACATGATCGGCGATCTCGGCGATGAGTACCCCGGCACGGCTAACTACACCGGCAGCGAGCCCAGCAAGGTGAACCTCACGACGAACACCGACCGCGCCACCCTCAAATGGCGCGAGTTCGTCAACCCCAGCACCGCGATCCCGACCACCTCGACCACCGGCGATCCGGTGGAAGACAATGGCCTGTTCGCCGGCGCCACCACCGGCGGCAAGAAGTACGGCACAGGCCTATTCCGGCCGGCGCGCAATTCGCGCATGAACAGCAACATGCCCGAGTTCGATTCCGTCGGCTTCGACCAGATGCGCAGCGTCGCGGCGCAGCACCAGGACATTCGCTATCGCAACGTCTACACCGGCCACTTCGCCGGAAAACCGGGGGCCGATCTGTTGGTCCACCAGCAGAACTCGCTGTACCTGTTCACCGGTCAGTGGGACACGGTGTCATCGGCGTGGGTACGCACCATGCCCGACCCGGTGTGGGACGCGTATCGCCCCGGTGACAAATTCCTGGTCGGCGATTTCGATGGCGACGGCAAACAGGATCTGTACGTCTACAACTTCACCGACTGGTCCATGCCCTATTTCGCGATGTTGAAATCCACCGGCTCGGGTTTCACCGGCGTGCGGCGCTTCGACAACGACCTGCCCGGCTGGGGCGCGATGCGCGAGCACGACGAGTTCTTCGTCATGGACGTCGACGGCGATCACCGCGACGACATCGTGGTGTTCAATGGACAGGATTTCGGCATCGGCTATCTACTGGTGCTCAAGTCCACCGGCAACAACCTGCAGTTCGTGCAGCGCTTCGACGACACCCTGCCGGGCTGGGACTCGATGAAGCGCGGCGACAAGTTCCATGTCGCCGACTTCGACGCCGACGGCCGCAAGGATCTGTACGTGAGCAACCAGACCGACTGGTCGATGGGGTATCTCATGATGTTCCGCTCCAACGGCCGCAGCTTCTCGTTCGTGCGGCGGTTCGACGGGCAGCTGCCCGGCTGGGACGACATGAAGCCCGGCGATCAGTTCCTGGTCGGCGACTTCAACGGCGACAAGCGCGATGACCTGTACGTGTTCAACGGCAATGACTGGTCGATGCCGTATCTGGAGATGCTGCGCTCCTCGGGCAACGACATGAACAATGCTCGGCGCTTCGACCGCGACGTGCCGGGCTGGGGTGAAATGCGGCGCCGCGACCGCTGGTTCGTGGGCGACGTGAACGGCGACAAGCTCTCGGATCTCTATGTGTTCAACGCCGATGACTGGTCCACGCAGTACCTGGGCACTTTGCGTTCGACCGGCAGCAATCTCGGCGGCGGATTCCAGACCGACTGGATCGGCAGCTGGAATCTCGGCACGGTCGACAGGTTCGCGGTGACGAACTTCAATGGCGGCCAGGGCTGGGACGATCTGTTCGTCTACAACGACAACTGGTTCGGCTGCCTGCGCTCATTGAGCAACAGCGTGGCCAACACCGCCATCTATCCGCAGTGGATCCACGACCACCGCTACCACCAGTTCGGCTGGTGGTGAGCGTCAGCCGCCGGAACGAAAGCGCTGGCGGACTCCATTGCTCAACGAGGCGAAGGCGCGCGACAGCGCGCCTTCGCCGCTCGAAAAAACCGACTGCGCGAAGGCTTCATGGCAGCCGCCCGCGCCGAGATAGATTCGGTAGTGGTGCAACGCGCGTGTCTGCTCGTCGGGCACATGCTCTCGCGACACGTAGTGACGCAGCGCCGGTGAGTTGACGACCTCGGCCACGGCCATCTGGCAACCCTGCGTGAGGATCGGCGTGCAGGCGGCATGCGGCGTCACGCGATGCCAGCGCAGTTTGTTGAAATGGATGATGAACGGCGGCAGCTCGGACAGGGTGATCGTCAGCAGTGATTCGGCGTCCTGCAGCGAGAAGCTGCAACGCTCGAACCGCTCCGTGTCCATGGTCGGCAGAAGGAATATCGGGACGATGTCGATCGCCATGCGGCGAAGTATTGCCGAATCGACCCGCGCCGGTGGCTCCGACCCGGCAGAAGTGTGAACAGCGCCTAACTTGCGCGCCGAGACTCGAAGCGCAACAGGTAAAGTCCACTTCCAATGATGACCGCGGCGCCCGCCAGCGTGTGCCAATCGGGCGTCACCGACCAGACGAAGAAGTCGATCATGATCACCCACGCGAGGCCCGAATATTCGAGCGGCGCCACGCTCGCCGCGGGCGCGTGCTTGAAGGCTTCGGTGATACCCCATTGCCCGACGGCACCGGTGATCGCCACTCCGCCGATAATCATGTAGTGCGCGGGCTGGATGGGCTGCCAGCCCGGCAGCGCCAGCGCCGAGGCGCCGATGGCCAGCATGCAGGTCATCCAGAACATCATCGCTTGCGTTGAGTCGGTGCGCCCGACGATCTTCACGAGAATCGACGACAGCGCGTAACACAAGGCCGTGCCTAACACGGCGAGCGTACCCGCCCAGCCAAAGCCCACGGCGCCAGGCCGAAGCACGATGAGCACGCCAGCGAATCCGATGATGATGGCCACCCATTGCGTGCGCAGCACGCGCTCGCCGAGCATGAATATCGAAAAGATCGCGATGAGCAGCGGCGCGACGAAGAACAGCGCGTACGTCTTGGCGAGCGACAGCTCTTTCAACGCGAAGGTGAAGCTCAACATCATGACCACCGACAGCACGCCGCGAATCAGGTGCAGCGGCCAGCGCACGTTCACCAGTTGTTTCGGACCGCCGGCGTACAGGGCCCACGCGAAGACCACGGGCAGTGCGGCCAGACCGCGCAGCGCCGCGACCTGGGCGGATGAATAGTGCGCCGTCAGCAGCTTGAGGCACGCGTCCATGAGGGAGAACGACGCGACCCCCGTGAGCATCGCCGCCATGCCGGCGATGCGTTCATTCTTGATTCCCAGCATCGGCGGGCTAACGTGCCGCGACGGGCAATTCGCCGGCCAAGCCCATGGCGCGTTCGATGAACACCCGTTTCGCGACCGTGGAGCGCCCCACCCAGGGCATGCCGCGCTGCGCGAGTTCGGCGACCCGGCCCGAGCCGCGCGCCAATAGCCGGTCGAACGCATCAATGGCCCCGCTCATCAAATCGTTCTCGCTGCGCCGCCAGCGTTCGTAGCGACGCAGGATGCGCATCGCACCCGGGTCTTCGCGCGAGCTCACGCCCACGGCCAGGACATCGGCCAGCGCGGCGGCATCTAACAATCCGAGATTCGCCCCCTGCCCGGCGAGCGGATGCACCACGTGCGCGGCATCGCCGACCAGCGCCACGCGTTCGGTGACGTAGGCATTCGCGGACAATCGCCACAGCGGAAATTTCAGGCGCTCGCTCGCGAGCTGCACCTGGCCGAGCGCGCCGTCGAAATCGCGTTCCAGCTCGCGCTCGAATGCGTCGGGCGTGGCCGCCAACAGCTTCTCGGCGCGCGCCGTGGGCACCGACCACACGATCGAGCTGTGCGCATCCTTCAAGGGCAGGAAGGCCAGCGTGCCATCGCCGAGGAAGCGCTGCCAGGCGGTATGTTGGTGCGGGCACGCGGTACTCACCATGGCGACAATGGCGGTCTGGCCATAGTCGGTGCGCGTCGCGGACAAGCCGGCAAGCTCCCGCACGCGCGACTGCGCGCCGTCGGCGCCCACCACCAGGCGCGCGCGCGCCCGGCGCTCGCCGACCTGCAGCAACACGGCATCGCGTTCCTGTTCGAGCTTGGTCAAGTCGCCGGTCACCAGCTGGACACCGGCGCGGCGCGCGGCGCCGGCCAGCGCCGCCTGCAGCACCTTGTCGTCGGCGATCACGCCAAGATCGCGCTCGCCCATCTCTGCGGCATCGAACACCAACGCGTCGCCTCCGTGCGGCGGAATGTCGGCGTGCCACACCTGCATGCGCTCATAGGGTTCGGCGCGCGTGGCGGCGATTTCCGTCCACGCATCCGCGGCGCGAAGGATCTTTTCGCTGGCGCGCGACAGCGCGAACACGCGCAGGTCGAGCGGCAATGGATTGGCGCGATCGAGCGAATCGGGAATGCGGCGATCGAAGACGGCGATGCGCGCCGCCGGGATGCCGGCCTGGCGCGCCAACAAGATCGCGGTGGCGAGCCCGACGGGCCCGGCGCCCACCACGGCCACGTCGTAGTTGATGTTCATTCGAGCGGCAGGCCACGCGCCAGGCGCGGCATCCGCCCGGCGAAGCCCCAGCTCACGCGCGACAACGCCTTCTTGGCGGCGGGACTCATGTCGAACAACAGCAGACCGAAATTGCGCACCAGTCCGAGACCAGGCGTGTCGCTGCCGAACAGCTTCACCAGGCTGTCGGTGAAACGCGTGACGCCGCTGCGATCTTCCGCGCGCCACGCGCCGAACTTACCTAACAGCTCCGGCATCGTCCGTGCATAGTCGGTTGTCGCACTCGCACCTGCGAGCATTTCCGCGAGCGTGGCCGCATCGCGCAGGCCCAGGTTGAATCCCTGCCCCGCCACCGGATGCAGCGCCTGCGCCGCATTGCCAATGAGCACCACGCGGCCCGCCACCGTTTCGACGGCACGTGACAGGGTGAGCGGATAGGTGTTGCGTCGACCGATTCGTGTCCAACGGCCGGCCCGCCAGCCGAAGGCACTGAGCAGCTCGGCCGCGAACGCGCCTTCGTCGAGCGAGATGAGCTCCGCGGCACGTTCGGGCTTCACGGCCCACACCACGGCATAGCCACCGCCGGTCACCGGCAGGACTGCGAGTGGCCCTGAGGACGTGAATCGCTCGAAGGCTTCGCCGGTGTTGGGCCGCTCAGTCGCCGCATTCACCACGATGGCGATCTGGTCGTAATCCTCGACCGCCGCTTCGATGCCCGCGCTCGCGCGCAGCACCGATCCGGCGCCGTCGGCCGCAACCGCGACCACCGCGGAAACTCTTTCGAGGTTGCCATCGGCGACGACATCGAGCAGCACGGCGTCTGCTCGCAACGTGGCGTTCTTCAACTGTGCCGGCATCGCAAGCTGGACGTTTGGCGCGTTGCGCAGCGCCTGCCACAACACGCGCCCTATGACCCGGTTAGGCACCACGTACCCGAACGCATGCACGCCCTGCTCGCGCGCGTCGAGGCGCGCGACGCCGAAGCGGCCCGCATCCGACACATGGATGGAGCGAATGGGAGCCGACTCGCCCGCCATCGCCGCCCACACACCCAACGACTCGAAAATCTGCCGCGAGCCATTGCCGAGCGCCGTCGTGCGTTCGTCGAAACTGGGTTGCAAGGTCGAATCCGGCGGCACGCTTTCGATGAGCAGCACGCGCAGTTTCGTGTTGCGCAACGCCAGCGCGAAGCTGGCGCCGACCATGCCACCGCCGACGATCGCGACGTCCCATTCCTTATGAGGAAGGGCCGTCATGCCACGGACGCCATGAGGCGCTCAATCTCCACCGCGTCCTTGGGGCAGCCGGCGGTCAGCACCTCACAACCTTCGCGGGTGACCACCACATCGTCTTCGATGCGAATGCCGATGCCTTGAAATTTTCTCGGTACCCCGGGCGTACCTGGGGCGATGTAGATGCCGGGCTCGATGGTGAGCGCCATACCGGGCTCGAACACGCGCCACTCGTTGCCGATCTTGTAGTCGCCCACGTCGTGCACGTCCATGCCGAGCCAGTGGCCGGTGCGATGCATGAAGTACTTGCGGTATGCGCCACTCGCTTCGAGCCTGGCGAGCTTGCCCTTGAGCAGGCCAAGCTTGAGCAACCCCTGCGTGATGACGTGTACGGCCGCTTCGTGCGGCTCGTTCCAGTGATTGCCGGGCTTCACGCGCTCGATGGCGGCGTAGTTGGCCTCGAGCACGATGTCGTACAGCGCTCGCTGCTCGGACGAGAAGCGGCCGTTTACCGGAAACGTGCGCGTGATGTCGGATGCGTAACAGTCGACTTCGCACCCGGCATCGATGAGCAACAGGTCACCATCGCGCAACGCGGCATCGTTCTCGCGGTAATGGAGGATGCAGCCATTGGCTCCGCCACCGACGATGGGCAGGTAGGACAGGTCCGCGTTGTGCATGCGGAACTCGTGCACGACCTCGGCGGCGATTTCGTATTCGCGTTTGCCAGGTTCACAGGCCTTCATGGCCCGCATGTGGGCATTGGCGGCGATGCGCGCGGCTTCGCGCATGGTGTCGACCTCGGCACGGCTCTTGAACAGGCGCATGTCGTGCAACACGTGATCGAGCGCGACCATCTCCTGCGGTGCGTGCCGGCCGTTGCGTGCCTGCGTGCGCAATCCGTTCACCCAGCTGACCAGGCGCTGGTCGAATTCCGGATGCGTGCCCATGGCGTAGAACACCTTGGCGCGATTTTCGAGAAGTCCCGGAAGAATTTCGTCGATGTCACCGATGGGAAAAGCGTGATCCGCGCCGAAGTCGCGCGTGGCGCCCTCGGGCCCGGCGCGGCGGCCGTCCCAGGTCTCCCTGGCCGGATCGCGATCACGCACGAACAGGATGTACTCACCCTGTGGGCGGCCCGGTACGAGCACGGCCACCGACTCCGGCTCGACGAACCCGGTCAGATAGAAGAAGTCGCTGTCCGGCCGGTACGCATATTCGACATCGTTGTTGCGCAGGCGTACGGGCGCCGTCGGCACGATGGCGATGGAGTCGCGGCCCATCTGCTTGAGCAGCGCCTTTCGGCGGCGTTTGAATTCCTCGCGGCCAACGGCCGGCACGCGTGCCGCGGTCGCCGCGACGCGTTTGCGCTTCACGCTAATGGATGGACGCGGCACCGGGTGCCGGCTCCTCGCCACGCGCCGGCGCGAGCTCCACGAACAACAACTGCACGCCCACGCGCACGAACTCGACCACCTCGGCGAACGCCACTTCGTTCTCCTCGTTCTCTTCGTCCGCGTCGACGCCAACGTGAGTGATCTCGGTCAGATCGCGAATGATCTCGTCGGCCTCCGAGGAAACCTCGCCCGGATCGGCGGTGGTGCCGGAACCGAGGCCATACAGAAACCCCTGGCACCACATGCTCAGCGCATCCGTGCGCACACCGAGCGGCGCGTCATCGTCGGGAAGCAGCGGTTCGAAGTCGGCATCGTTACCAACCAGCGTGCGGACCATCGAGTTGTAAACGTTCTGCAGGACGGAGCTTTTGAGCGCGTCTTCGTCGGGCGAATCGTCGGGAAGGATTTCGCGCAGCCACTCCATGAGGCCGTAATCGCGTGAGCTGCATAACGCTCCGGCCAGCGTGCCGTGCGCTTCGGCGGCCTCCGGCAACGCGCGTGCGTCCCGGAGCACGCGTTCGAACTCATCGTAAGTGGCGGGCAACATGGGGGAATTATGATTGCCAGGGGTAAACGCCACAACGGGAAACGCCGCTGAAACAGTGTCGTCCATCAAGTACGGCCGGTTTGCCGGGCCTCGCCGGGTGTCCTATAGTCCCGCGCCATGAATGACAACAACAAATCGGGCTTCGACGCGGAATTTGCGCGCCTCGAAAGCCGTCTCCAAGAACTTCTGATCACCGTCGAGGCTCTCAGGGAAGAGAACCGCGCACTGCGCCAGCGTCAGGAATCGCTCGCCGCCGAACGCTCGGTGTTCGCGCAGCGCAACGATCAGGTGCGGGCGCGCGTGGAAGCCATGATTGGTCGCCTCAAGACCATGGAGCACACTGCATGAGCGAGAAAGAATCGGCTACCGTCACGGTACGGATCCTGGAAAAGGAATACTTCGTTTCCTGCCCGCAGGACGAACGCGCCGATCTGCTCGACTCCGCGGAATACCTCAACAAGAAGATGCGCGAGATTCGCGACACGGGAAAAGTCGTGGGTGCAGATCGCATCGCCGTGATGGCCGCGCTCAACATGGCGAATGAGCTGCTGCGCCTTCGCAGACAAGACACAGAATTGCAGGGCGCGGTCAGCGGCCGCGTGAAGAACATGCGCGAGCGCGTCGAGACTGCGCTCCAGCGCACCCGCCAGCTGGATCTTTGAGCAAATCCTCGGACCACTTCACGAACGCCGCCGCATCGGCGGCGTTTTCCGACGTGGCGCTTGCGCCTGAGAATGGTAGAGTGACTCCTGCGCTACCTGTGGTGTTCGACAGTAAGTCGGGTTATCTCTCGACCGTAATGTAAACGCCCGGGACCAACGCTTTCTGACAGCATTGTGCAGGTCCGCCTCTGGCGGAAAGCCTTAAATGTCGGGGCAGGTCCCACCTTGTTGCTCTGGTTCGAGAGCAATGACTTACACCGGCACCCTCGGGTAGCGTTTTCTCCTGACTCTTCGTGATCACGAAGCAAACCCTCCGCAAAGAACTCCTCGCCGCGCGCAGAGCGCTGCGGCCAGCTGCGCGTGAACGCGCGGCCCATGCGGTTGCCGCCCACATCGCCAACTCCCGCTGGCTCGCCCCGGGCAAACGAATCGGTTTGTATGCGTCGATGGCGCAGGAGCTCGGCACCGCTCCCCTCATCGAACTCGCGCGCGAACGCGGCTGCGAAATCTTCCTGCCTCGCATCACCAGCATGCGCGCGCGCCGCATGCGTTTCGTGCCGCTCAACCCGCGAGCGCGCCGGCATTCGTTCGGAATGATCGAACCCGAAGGCCACGAATGGCTCGGAGCGCGGTTCCTCGACACGATCTTTGTCGCCGGTGTGGGGTTCGACCGCCACGGCGCGCGCCTCGGACATGGCGCGGGCTTCTACGATCGCGCACTCGCCTTCCGCCACCTGCGCAATCATTGGCGCGGACCGCGCCTCGTGGGTCTCGCCTATTCATTCCAGGTCGTGCCGCACATTCCCGTGACTGCGAACGACGTGTTCATGGACTACATCGTCACGGACAGGGGAATCGATGAATTACTGGCTGATGAAGACGGAGCCGTCGACCTTCGGAGTCGATGATCTCGCCGACAAACCCCGGAAAACCGCCATGTGGGACGGCGTGCGCAACTACCAGGCACGCAACATGCTTCGCGACGACTTCAAAAAAGGCGATCAGGCGCTGCTGTATCACTCGAGCGCGGATGTCGTCGGTGTCGCGGGGATCATGCAGGTCGTGCGCACCGCGTATCCCGATCCCACCGCCTTCGACAAGAGGCACGATCACTACGATGAAGGCAGCGATCCGAAAAATCCGCGCTGGTTTGTGGTCGACGTACAACTCAAAAGGCGCTTGAAGCGCATCGTCACGCTCGATGAACTGCGCGCGCACGAGACGCGCGAACTAGATGGAATGCTGCTGTTGAAACGCGGCAACCGCCTCTCGATCACACCCGTGAGTGCCGCTCATTGGAAGTTCATCCTCGCGCTCGAGTGATGCCGATGGACGTGTGTTGATGACGTCGATGAGTTCACTTCGATGACGCTCTCTTGAATTTTGTCAACGCCTGCGTATACTCGCCCTCGGACTAACCCGTAACTACTGGAGATGCGCCATGGCGAAAGCCAAGAAAAAGGCCAAGAAGAAAGCCAAGAAGAAGTAATTCTTCTGGCCTTGTGCCAATGGCGAGCGAGAAACTTTCTCGCTCGCCGCTTAAAATTCGAAGACACTGCCCGCTACCAAGCGGGCAGTGTCGTTTCAGGGTCAAGATAGTCGGGTGATGTCGGTGAGCACGCAAAACACTGGAAAACAAGCCGCGGCGCGCGCAGCGCTCGAATTCGTGATGGCAGGAAAAGTACTCGGCGTCGGCACTGGGTCGACGGTGAACTTCCTCATCGACGAACTCGCGGCGCAACGTACGCGCATACCTGGCGCGGTCTCGAGCTCCAGCGATTCGACCACGAGACTCAAGGCCGCCGGCATCCCGGTGCTCGACCTGAATGAGGTCGGGACGCTCGATACGTATATCGACGGAGCCGACGAAACCAACCTCAGACGCCAACTCATCAAGGGTGGCGGGGCCGCGCTGACGCGCGAGAAGGTCATCGCCGCCGCCGCCCGCCAGTTCATCTGCATCGCCGATGAGGCCAAGCTGGTCGATACGCTCGGCGCGTTCCCCTTACCCGTGGAAGTGATCCCGATGGCGCGCACCTACGTGGGTCGCGAGCTCGCGCGACTCGGTGGACGGCCGATGTGGCGCGAGAAGGTCGTCACCGACAACGGCAACCACATCATCGATGTGCACGACCTGCACATCACCGACCCGGTCGCGCTCGAACTCGCCATCAATCAGATTGTGGGCGTCGTGACGGTGGGATTGTTTGCCGCGCGCCCGGCGGACCTCGTGATCCTCGGCGGCCCATCCGGGATTCGTCGCTTCTAAGAGCTGCCCCTCCTTCCGTCGTGGCCGCAGGCCCGGGAATACGTCCGCGTACCGTCCGCTGTCCGCACGCGGACACTTCGCGATCCCGCCCATCTCGACGCTCCGTCGCCTTCACGCTGGCAAATTCAACCAGTTAGGCAAACGCGCCGCCGTTGGCACGAGTCGTGCTTTAACCAGAGCATGACCATGCTTTTGCGCGACATCTCGATGCGCGGTACCCAGTCGCAGGACGAGGCCGTTGGCATTCCTCAGAACCGCCGCGCGCGATTGAAGCGCTACGCGTTGATCGCCGGCGGCTCGTTCGTGCTTCTGGTATTGATTGTCTGGAGCGCCCGCGCCTGGCTGTCCTCCGAGAAGGTGATCTCGCGCGAACGCATGCGTACCGCCGTAGTGACTCGCGGCCCCTTCGTGCGTGACGTCGCGGCCACGGGCCTCGTGGTTGCCGCGGTCAGCCCCACCCTGTTCGCCGAAGCGCCCGGCACGATCATCTATAAGGTGCGCGCCGGCGACGCCGTCAAAGCTGGCGATGTACTCGGCAT
>JBDTSV010000188.1:0-8760 GCA_039930985.1 Pseudomonadota bacterium | reverse complement strand
CGTGGACTCCAGCACGCCGAAATATACGTCGCCGTCGGGCCCGATGGTGGGCGATGCCGTTCCGTCGCCGGGGATGCGCGCCGGGCTGCCGCTGGCCGGATCAAGGAGTGCCACGCGGGCCTTGGTCGCAAGCGTCGCGCTGTCGAGCGCCAGCAGGTAACCACGCTCCATAGCTGTGCTCACCGCGACATAGAGCGTCGTCCCATCCGTGGACAGCGCCGGCGCGCTGTTCATCGCGACGCGATCGATCGTGCCGTCGGTGGCGAGCACGCTCGCCGGCTGCCAGGTGCCGACTCCGTTGCCGGTGATGCGCGCCACGCCGCTGGTCAGCCCGGCGGAATTTGCGGCGGTGACCAGGAAGCCGAACCAGAGATTGCCGGCCGCGTCCACCGTGACCGGCGTGCTGATCGACACCGCCGCGTCGAGCTCGGCTCGCGCATTGGCGTACACATTCGGCCCGTAGAAGACCACGGTCTCGACGGTGCCGTTGATCGAATCGACGTTGTCGCGGAAATAGAGCTTGCCGCCGGCGCCAGGCGCATACACGCGCCCGTTGGCGGTAATAGTTAGATTGAAGCTCGGGAACCAGTTGTGCGGCGGGACGACGTAGTCGCTGGTGGCGCTCCACATCAATTCGCCGGTCGAACCGCTGCGCGCCTCGAAGCGGAACGAACCCTGCGCCGTCGTCTTCACCGGCACCAGCACCGTATTCAGCGCGGAGATGACCGGCGAGCCATAGTGCGCGAGCAGGTACTCCCCGCCACCGACATACTGGGGCGCCAGATCGACCGGCGTCTGCCACAGGATCCGATTCAACGGCGGCGTCGCAATGGCGCTGATGGCGGTGTGCTGGGTATCGCGACTGAACATGGGCCATGCCGGACCGCTGGCGGGCGGACCTGGCGGTGAGGTGGGAGGCGGAGCCGGTGGGCCGCCACCTCCGCCACCACCGCAAGCAGTCAGCGCCGCGACCAGCACTGCAGTGAGCGACGGGCCGCGACCTTTTTCGACGGAGAGGCGCATGACGTTCGAATACTGCTCATCACCATGCGCCCGTGCAAGCGCACGGGTTGCTTTTATGTTTCGGGGGCGGAGTCCGCGCGCATTGCCGCCTCGGTTTCGTTGACCAGCGACTGCAGGAGCTCACCGGCGTGATGGTGCCGCAGCAGCGGCGCACCCTGCCCCGACCACAGCGAAATCACGTCGGCCCGATTCGCCGCCAGCGCCGCCGCCTTGAGTTGCGCCGTGAGCCAGGCCTGCACCGGATACGGCGCCAGGATTTTTTCCTTGCCGCGCAGCGCGTCGATGAAATTGTTGTGAACACTGCGCGCCAGTCGCCCGGTGAAAGCCCGCGTCAGCGAGGTTCGCCGCGCCTCGGCGCTGAACAGCTTGGCGCGATGCAACGGCGACGCGTTCGACTCCTCGCAGGCGAGAAATGCCGTGCCAATCTGCACCGCGGTCGCGCCCAGCTTCAAGGCCGCGGCGATCCCGCGCCCGTCGGCGATGCCCCCGGCGGCGATCACCGGCACTTTCACGGCGTCGACCACTTGTGGAATCAGCGCCATGGTTCCCGTGAGGCACTCTTCGGGCTCGCGCAGGAAGGAAACGCGATGCCCACCGGCCTCGAAGCCCGACGCCACGATCATGTCCACACCCGCGTCCGCCAGTAGTTTGGCCTCGGCGGCGGTGGTGGCGGCGCCCAGGGTGGCGATCCTCGAGGCACGGCAGCGGTCGAGCACGTCGGGCGTCGGCACGCCGAACACGAAGCTGAACACCGGCGGGCGCAGTTCGAGCAGCGTTTCGATCTGTTCCTGGTAGTGGGGTCCGAAACGCTGCGGACGCGCCGGCAGCGGCACGCGCAGCTCTTCGAAATGTGGCCGCAGCAACTCGAGCGCCGCATTCCACTCGGCGTCAGCAATCTTGGGATCGTCGCTGTCGCCCAGCGGAATCCACAGGTTCAACGCGAACGGCCGCTGCGTGCGCGCGCGAATCTGCGCCGCGATGGCACGCATCCCCACACGCTCGAGATGATGCACGCCGAACGAACCCAGCCCGCCCCTATCGCTCACGGCGACGACCAGATCGACGGCTGACAGGCCGCTGCCGAACGGCCCTTGCACGATCGGAACGTCGAGCTTCAGGCGCCGCGTAACTTCAGTGCTCTTCCACATGGGGCGCAAGAGTAAGCTCTCGCGCACCTTCTGATAAGTACGCACCTTTTGGTGCCTGGGGAATCGTGGCCAAAGCAAATCCTTTCAATCGCGATTGTCCGTCGCAGCAGATCCTCGCGCTCATCGGCTCCAAGTGGTCGATGCTGCTCATGTGCATCCTGCGCAGCGGACCCACGCGCTCGGGTGAACTGGCGCGGCGCGCCGGCGGTATCTCGCAGAAGATGCTCACGCAGACGTTGCGCGAGCTTGCACGCCATGGGCTGATCCACCGGCACGACTACCAGGAAGTACCGCCACGCGTGGAATACCGGCTCACGCGGCTCGGCGAGTCGCTGTCGGACCTGATTGGCCAGATCGAAGGCTGGGTGACCGCTAACTACTCGCGCATGTCGTCGGTGGCGCGGACCTACGGGGATGCGAGCCGGGCTGGCTAGGCTTCGAAGGCAGCGGCAGTCCTGGCGCGCACCTGCTCCGCGGTGACTCCGGGCGCAAGTTCGATCAGCCTGAATCTCGACTTGCGGTCCGGCCGCTCGAACACGGCGAGATCGGTGATCAGCATGTCGACGCAGTTCGCGCCGGTGAGCGGCAGGTCGCAACGCGGCTTGAACTTCGCCGCGCCATCCTTCGAATTGTGCTCCATGACCACCACCACACGGCGCACGCCGGCCACCAGGTCCATGGCACCACCCATGCCCTTGACCATCTTGCCGGGCACCATCCAGTTGGCGAGGTCGCCGTTCTCGGCGACTTCGAGCGCACCGAGCACCGACAGATTGATGTGTCCGCCGCGGATCATGCCGAAGCTGTCGGCCGAAGAAAAAAACGAAGACGTGGCGAGCTCGGTGATGGTCTGCTTGCCGGCGTTGATGAGATCCGGATCTTCCTCGCCTTCATAGGGGAACGGCCCCATGCCGAGCATGCCGTTTTCGGATTGCAGTACGACGTCCATGCCATCCGGAATGTAGTTCGCCACCAGCGTCGGGATGCCGATGCCGAGGTTCACGTAGAAGCCGTCGCGCAGCTCGCGAGCGGCGCGTTTCGCCAGGTCCTCGCGCGTCCAGGCCACTACCCGGCTCCTTTCTTGCGAACGGTGCGTTGCTCGATGCGCTTCTGGTAGTTCGTGCCGCGAATGATCCGCTGCACGAAGATACCCGGTGTGTGAATGTGATCGGGGTCGAGCGTGCCGGGCTCGACGAGTTCCTCGACCTCGGCCACGGTCACGCGGCCCGCGGTCGCCATCATCGGATTGAAGTTTCGCGCCGTCTTGCGATACACGAGGTTGCCTTCCGTGTCGCCCTTCCAGGCTTTGACGATCGAAAGGTCCGCGGTGAGTCCGGTCTCGAGCACGAACAGTTCGCCGTTGACTTCGCGTTGCTCCTTGCCCTCGGCCACCACCGTGCCCGCGCCGGTGCGCGTGTAGAAACCATAGATGCCGGCACCACCGGCGCGGATGCGTTCGGCCAACGTGCCCTGCGGGTTGAACTCGAGCTCCAGTTCCTTGGCGAGGTACTGTCGCTCGAACTCCTTGTTCTCGCCGACATACGACGACACCATCTTGCGGATCTGCCGCGTCTCGAGCAGCAGGCCGAGCCCGAATCCATCGACACCGGCGTTGTTGGAGATGACCGTGAGGTTGCGAGCACCGGTGTCACGCAGCGCGCCGATGAGATTTTCCGGGATACCGCACAGCCCGAAGCCGCCGGACATGACCGTGATGCCGTCGCGCGTCAGGCCGGCGAGCGCCGCCGCGGCGTTGGCATGGACTTTGTTAGCTGGCATCGGGCTGCTTGGCCGGATGCGCGTGTTGGAACGCGGACAGTGCGGCGCAGTTTTCCGCGATCAGTGCCAGCCGCGGATAGCGCGTGGGCTCCACTCCGAAACGCGACGCCGCATAGAGCTGCGGCATGAGGCAGCAGTCCGCCATGGTGGGCGTGTCGCCGTGACAATACTTGCCGCTCAGGTGATCGCGGCAGAGGTGCGCGTTGAAAGCATCGAGTCCGCGCGTGATCCACTCGCGCAGCCACGCGGTGACCGCGGCTTCGTCCTGGTGCATCGTCTCCTTGAGATAGCGCGTGGTGCTCGTGTTCTGCAGCGGCTGGATGTCACAGGCGATGATTTGCGACAACATGCGCACGCGGGCGCGATCGACGGGATCGCGCGGGATCAGGCGGTGATCCGGAAAGGTCTCATCGAGATATTCGATGATGGCCAGCGACTGCGTGAAGCGCTGCCCGTCGTGCACCAGGGTTGGTACACGGCTCTGCGGATTGACTTCACGATAGGCGGCGCTGAATTGATCGCCGCCATCGCGCACCAGGTTCACCGCGTGCATGACGTATGGCAATGCCTTGAGATTCAGCGCGATGCGCACGCGGTAGGACGCGGAGCTGCGCCAGAAACTATAGAGCTCGAGATTCAAATGACGCCCCTGCGGATCTGGTCCAGTTCTATGGACTCGAACAATGCCTTGAAATTGCCTTCGCCGAAACCCTGGTTGCCCTTGCGCTGGATGATCTCGAAGAAGATGGGTCCGATGACATTGGCGGTGAAGATCTGCAGCAGGATACCGTCGTCGTTGGCGCCGTTGCCATCGATGAGAATGCGCCGCTGACGGAGCTCCTCGATCTTTTCGCCGTGACCCGGGACCCGGACGCTGATGCCTTCGTAGTAGGTTTCGGGCGTGTCCTGGAAGGCGACTCCGCGGCCGCGCAGCACGTCCACGGTCCGGTAGATATCGTCGGTGGAGAGCGCGATGTGCTGAATTCCCTCGCCGCGATACTCGCGCAGGTATTCCTCGATCTGAGATTTGTCGTCCTGCGATTCGTTGATGGGAATGCGGATTTTTCCGCACGGGCTGGTCAACGCACGGGAGAACAGCCCGGTCTTCTTGCCTTCGATGTCGAAGTAGCGGATCTCGCGAAAGTTGAACAGCGTCTCGTAGAAGCCGGTCCACTTGTCCATGTGGCCGCGGTGCACGTTGTGCGTCAGGTGGTCGATTTGCAGCAACCCGGCCTGCTCCGGCGGCTGCTCGGCCACAGGCTTGAAGTCCACGTCGTATATCGACCGGCCGCCGTAGCGATCGACGAAATAGATCAACGAACCGCCGATGCCGACGATGGCCGGGATATTGAGTTCCATGGGCCCGACGCTGCCGCGATGCGGCTCGGCGCCGAGCGCCACGGCGCGCTCGAAGGCCGCGGCCGCGTCGCGCACGCGGAAAGCCATGGCGCACACCGAAGGTCCGTGCGCCTGTGCGAACTTCTGGCCGAAAGAGCCGGGCTCCGCATTGATGACGAAATTGATGTCGCCCTGCGAATGCAAGGTGACGTTCTTGCTGCGGTGCCGGGCAACCACCGGGAAACCCAGCCGCTCGAACAGGCTGCGCAGCAGTTTCGGGTCGGGCGCGGTGTATTCGACGAATTCGAAACCGTCGGTGCCCATGGGATTGGCGTGGGAAGGAGCTGCCATCGCTGGCCTCCGGGAGGAAATTGATTTAGTTTCAATTGTAACCATTCCGCCGGATTGCGAAAGGCGCAAGCAGCTCATGACGCGACGCGAGAAGCTCCACCTGGAAGGATTTCTTCCCTACCGGTTGTCGGTGCTGTCCAACACGGTGAGTTCGGCGATTGCGGCGGCCTATTTCGCCAACTTCGGGCTCTCCATCCCCGAATGGCGCGTGATGGCCGTGCTCGCCGCCAATCCCGGGCTGGTCGCGGCGGAGGTCACCGCGCGTACCGCGATGGACAAGGTCGCCGTGAGCCGGGCCGTGTCGACGCTGCTGGCCGCCGGTCGCCTGCGACGCACCACCGCCCCGGCCGACCGCCGGCGCACCCACCTCACGCTCACCCCGGCCGGCGCGCGCGTCTACGCGCAGGTCGTGCCCATGGCGCTGGAATACGAACGTCATCTGGTGGCGCCCCTGTCGAGGGCCGAGCGCGCCACGCTCGACCGAATCCTGCGAGTTTTGCTAGGCCGCGCCGTCGAGCTCGGCCCGGCGCACGTGTAATGAGCGCGCGGCGTCGCATGTATAATCGCGCGCCTTCGCGGAGATAGACCCCATGCTCGGCAAGATTCCCGCTGCCCGCCTCGCGCTCATCGAGAAGATAGTCGCCTACGCGCTGCGGCGCGTGCCGCGCGCGCAGCACGCACTCACGCGCGAATTCCTTCGCGGCTATTTCCGCGGCGTCGCCGGCGAGGATCTGCGCGCGCATCGGCCGGCCGACCTGGCCACCGCGGCACTTGCACACCTGGAATTCGGCCGGCGCCGGGTCGCCAATAGGGTGCTCGTGGACATCGCGCCGCCACTCAATCGCGACGCCGCCACGGCCGCGCATCGCGCGTTGGTGCGCGTGGTGGCGGCCGACATGCCATTCCTGGTCGACTCCATCGGCATTGTCTTCACCCAGATGAATATCGCCGTTCACCTCATCGTGCATCCCGTCATGGCGGTGAAGCGCGATGCGCGCGGCACGCTCAAGGCCATCGACGGCCAAGCGGCGCGGCCCGAATCCTGGCAGATGATCGAGATCGACCAGCCACGCGATGAGCAGCAGGCGCGCGAGCTCGAGCGCCGGTTGCGCGTCACGCTCGAAGACGTGCGCAGCGCCGTGGCGGATTTTCCCGCAATGCTCGAGCGCGTCCGCGCGGTCGCCAACGAACTCGATCGCGCCTCGCTGCCGGTACCGAAGTCGCACGCCAGCGAGGCGCGCGCGCTGCTGTCCTGGATGCATGACGGACACTTCGTGTTCCTGGGTTACCGCTACTACCGGCTGAAGCGCGGCCGCTCGCGCGACGCGCTGGTGCGCGACGGCGGCAGTGGCCTCGGCATCCTGCGCACTCATTTTTCCAGGACCGGTCAGGTTCGCAACCCCCCCGCGCCCATCGTGCTCACCGGGCACCTTCGCCGGCAGGCGCGCACCCCCGAACTACTGGTTCTGACCAAAGCGAACACGCCATCGACGGTGCATCGCGCCAGCTATCTCGACTACATCGGCGTCAAGACGTTCGACGCCCGCGGTGACGTGTCGGGCGAACATCGTTTTCTCGGCCTGTGGACCTCGACCGCCTATCACAAACCACCCTCGGAAATTCCGCTGCTGCGACGCAAGCTCGAAGCCGTCATCCAGCACTTCGGGCTGCCGGGGCAAAGCCACGACGCCAAGTCCGTCGTGAACGTCATCGAGACGTTCCCGCGCGACGAGCTTTTCCAGACGCCCGCCGCCGAGCTCATTCCCATCGTGCGCGGCATCGTCAATCTGTACGAACGCGGCCGGGTGCGGCTGTTCGCGCGCCGTGACAGCTACGAGCGCTTCTATTCATGTCTCGTCTACGTGCCTCGCGATCGCTACAACACCGAGGTGCGCGAACGCATCGAGCGCATCGTGCGCGAGCGCTTCGGCGGCACGCATGTCGAAACGCAGGTGCAGATCTCGGACTCAATGCTGGCGCGGCTGCACATACTGGTGCGTACACCGCAGGGCGCGCCGACGGTCGAGAACATAGCCGCCATCGAGGCCTTGATCGCCGCGGCCGCCGCCACCTGGGAAGACCGGCTGCAGATGGCCTTGATCGAACGCGGCGTCGCGCGCAATGCGGTCGAGCTCGCCATGCGTTACGCGCGCGCGTTCCCGCCGGCTTATCGCGCCGACGTCGAACCGGCGCAGGCCCTGGAAGACATCGCCGACCTGGAAGCGCTGGCCGCACAACCCGCCGTTCCCCAGCTCAACCTGCGCGCACGCGCGGGCGACAAGAACGGCCGCCTGTCGTTGCGCATCCTGCAAACCGGCGATCCCATTTCAATTTCCGACATACTGCCCATGCTCGAGAACTTCGGGCTGCGAGTGCTGGCGGAGCATCCCTATCAACTGAACACGGTTTCCATCCAGGATTTCGAGCTGGAGGCGCGCGATCTCAAGCGCGCGGACATCGCCGCGCTCGAACCGCTGTTCAAGGAAGCGTTCCTCGCGGCCTGGCGCGGCGAGATCGAGAACGACGGCTTCAATCGTCTGCTGCTGTGCGCCGGCCTCGCGGCGCGCGAAATCGTCGTGGTGCGCGCCTACTGCCGCTACCTGTTGCAGACCGGCATTCCCTTCAGCCAGGCCTACATGGAGCGGGTGCTGGTGGCGCAGGCGCCAATCGCGCGTGCGCTGGTCCGCCTGTTCGAAACACAGTTCGCGCTGACCAACAAGGCGCGCGAGAGCGCGGCGGAACGCATCCGCCAATCCATCCTGCGCTCCCTCGACAAGGTTGCGAGCCTCGATGAGGACCGCATCCTGCGCAGCTACCTCAGCGTGATCCGCGCCACGCAGCGCACTAACTATTACCAGAAAGACACCACCGGGGCGGACAAGACCTGGGTGTCGTTCAAGCTCGATCCGCACGTCATCGCCGACCTGCCCCTGCCCAAGCCCAAGTTCGAAATCTTCGTGTACAGCCCCCGCGTCGAAGGCGTGCACATGCGCATGGGATACGTCGCACGCGGCGGCATCCGGTGGTCGGACCGGCGCGAAGACTTCCGCACCGAAGTGCTCGGCCTCATGAAGGCGCAGAACGTCAAGAACACGGTGATCGTCCCGGTGGGTGCCAAGGG
>JBDTSV010000187.1:0-54793 GCA_039930985.1 Pseudomonadota bacterium | reverse complement strand
TCAACATCGTGCTCAAGGCCTTGCGCAAGGATCCGAAGGACCGTTACCCGAGCGTGGAGCAGTTCGCGCTCGACCTCGATCGCTACACCAGTGGCCGGGCCGTGCTGGCGCATCCCGGCAGCGCGCGCTACCGCGCGGGCAAGTTTCTGCGGCGGCACAAGCTGGCGGTGGCTTCGGCCACGGCCGTGGTGCTCGCGCTGACCGCCGGTACCGCGGTGGCATTGTGGCAGGCGCACGTGGCGCGTCTCGAGGCCGCGCGCGCCGAACAGGTCAAGAGCTTTGCGTTGTCACTCATCGAGAGCGCCGACACCGAGCACGGTGCCGGCGTGGCGACGACCGCCGTGGATCTGCTGCAACAGGCACGGCTGCGCGTCGAGACCGAGCTCGCGGGACGGCCCGCCATCGCCGCCGAGCTCATGAGCGCCATTGGCTATGGATTGTTAGGCCAGGGCCGGCCGGAGGATGCCGCGGCGTTGCTCGAAAAATCCATCGCGCTGTCCATCCAGGAGAACGGCCGTGACGACCTGCGAACGGTGTCCGCCCAGATCATGTACGGCGAGGCGCTGTCCGACCTCGGAAAAACCGACGAGGCCGTCGCGTTGCTCAAGTCGGCCATCGCGACCGCCCACAAGCTGCACGCCACGCTGGATGAGGCCGATGGCTGGCGCTGGCTCAGCTTTGCGCAGGTGAACCAGGGCGAATTCGATGACGCCATCGCCTCGGCAAAGGCGGCGGTGGCGTTGCTGGGACCAGCGCCCGTGGGCCGCCGCGCGCTGCTCAGCGCGGCACTGGTGCAGCTGTCGCTGGCGAACACCCTCAACAGCGATCGCCGGCCCGGTGTTGCCGCGGCGGCACGCGAGTCGCTGCGCTTCGCCGACCTCATCGATGCGAAAGGCAATCCGCCGCACAAATCGCAGGCTCGCGTGGTGTTAGGCCAGGGATTGATACGCGAAGGCGACGTCGCGCAGGGCGTGCGCGAGCTGGAGCGTGCCTACGCCGACAGCCTCAAGCTGCTCGGCGCGGATCACCCGCTGACGGTGGAGATCGCCAACTACCTCGGCGGCGGCCGCCTCGAGTCCGGCGACGTGCGCGGTGCGGTGGAGATATATCAGCTCTGCCTCGATTCCGCGCTCAAGCATCCGGCGGCGCTGGACGCGATAGCGTTCGGCTACATCCATCTGTCGCTGGCCACCGCGTTGGTGGCGGCACGCGAGCGCGAAGCCGCGCTGCCGCACTACCTGGAAGCCGAGCGTAACTTCGTCGAATCCGCCGGACCGGACGCGCAACTGACGCTGGGAGTGCGCTCGTCACTCGCACTCGCGCTCACGGGGCTGGGTCGCCTCGCCGAGGCAGACAAGATTTTCGCCAGCCTGCAGTCCAAGCCGCTCACCGGAACGACCAAGGCCACGTACGACAGCCGTCTCGCCTTGCTGCGCAGTCTGCAAGGCCGACATCAGGAGGCCGTCGCGCTGGCGCAGTCCGGCGTCGACGGCCTCAAATCACTGGCATCGAAAACACTGCGCGCGCAGGGCTTCGCCCGGCTGGGCACCGTGTTGTTAGCCGCCGGCCGCGCCAGGGAAGCCGTGGCACCGCTCGAGCAGGCGATTGCGCTGTTCAAGGAAACCCAGCTCCAGGAAACCCCGGAACGCGCCGAGACGGTTGCGCTGCTCAATCGCGCCAGGGCCGCGCATTAGGAAGCGATCGCGCGGCGGGATGTCCGAAGCGCACCGCGCTTTGCGTATCCCTTGTCATGAGAATCAAACATTGCGTGTCGCTGGCCGTGGCATTGATCGCCTTCGCCGGCGCTGCTTTCGCAGACGATGACTACCTTGCCTCGATCGGCGGCGCCGGCGGCGGGGTGTTCGCCACGCGCTGTCCCACGGGCTCACTGCTGCACGGCGTCGAGATACGTGGCGCCGACGACGTGGATGCCATCCGCCTGGTCTGCGTCTACGCGCAGGGACCGGCGCAATTCTCCGCGGCGGCCGCGGATCCCACGTGGCGCGGCGGTGATGGCGGCGTCTACCACCGGGTAGTTTGCCCCGACCAGTTCCCCATCGTCTTCGGCCTCGACGTCCACGCCGAAGGCGTTGACACCATCATCGTCAACGATTTCAGCCTGCACTGCGGCTGGGCCACCGCCACGCAGCCCGCGAGCGTGCCCACCAACGAATTGCCCGGTTTTGACGGCCCCAGCTACATGCCGGAGACGACGCGCTACGGCATGGGTTTCGGCACGTCCGGACGGCGCGCCAGCGGAACCAGCGGCAGGCAGTTTTGCCCACCCGGCCGCGTGGCCGTGGGATTGCGCGGCCGATCCGGCATCTGGCTGGATGGCATGGGCCTCATGTGCGGTGAGCCGACTACCTACCTGACGCTCGGCCGTGCAAATACTGGTTCGGCACCATCGGGCCCGCCCATGTCGCTGTGCGATCGCGCGCGCGACGCGCGCGCCCGAAATTCTCCGGCCGCCGCGGATCTCGAGGAGCAGTGCCGCCGGAGCCAGCCGCCCGTGAAGTCACTGGGGCGCATTGGCCATCCGGTTGGCTCGCCGCACATCTCGACCACGGCGCAGGAAACGCCGACCATGACTTCTGCGGCCCCGCCGGCGGCGGCCACAACCGCGGCGACACCGCGCGCTGCGCTCGCAGTGGACCCACCTATCTGCGCCGCGGCCCGTAACGCCCGCGCGCGCAACTCACCCGCGGCTCCCAATCTGGAAGCCCAATGCCGTGCCGCCGGCGGAACGCCGTAAGCAGATCGCGCGCGGCGCCTTCATCGATCTTTACAAAACTTTACATACGCGCGATTCGCGAGCAATGCGCCGCGCTCAGACTGCATCCGTCCCAAACAAACGGAGTGCAGACCCATGACCCTTGCCAATCCCAAACGCCGCCGCACCACCTTGGTGGCGATCGCCGCCTCGCTGGTGGCGATTCTCGGTGGCGCGCTCGCCTTCGCGCACTCAGGTGCCGGACATCACGGTCCGATGATGGCGCAGCATTCGACCGACGATCATCTCGAACACATGCAGGCGATGCTGACGCGAATCGGAGCTTCCGAGGCGCAGAAGGCGCAGATCGAAGGCATTCTCAAGCCTGCGCTCGAAGACGTGAGAACGACGCATGAAACGTTCTTCGGCGGCTTCAAGGAGTTCCATGAGGCAATTGCCGCGCCGAGCATCGATCGTGCACGGCTCGAGTCGCTGCGCGCGGCGCAGGTGAAGATCATCGACGACGCCTCGAAACGGCTGGTGATCGCCATCAGCGACGCGGCGGAAGTGTTGAGTCCGGAACAGCGCGCGGCGCTGGCGCAGGAGATCGAGAAACATCACCGCGGATAGCTTGTGAGCTGCCGGCAGGGGCAATATGCGCCATGACTGCCGTGCGCGTACTGCTGGTCGAAGATGATTCCCGCCTCGCCGCGATGGTCGCCGACTATCTTGGTGAGGCGGGCTATCGCGTCGTGGTGGCGCCGACCGGCGCCTCGGCGACGCAAGCTGTCGGCGCCGAGGATTTCGACGCCGTCATTCTCGACCTGATGCTGCCGGATGCCGATGGTCTCGACCTGTGCCGCAGCATCCGCGCCAGGTCCGACATCGCCATGCTCATGCTCACGGCGCGCGGCGACCCGCTCGATCGGGTTGTCGGGCTCGAGCTCGGCGCCGACGACTATCTACCCAAGCCATTCGAACCACGCGAGCTGCTGGCCCGGCTGCGCGCGATCCTGCGCCGCCGCCACGCGCAAGGTTCCTCCGAGGTGCTGCGTTTCGGCCGGCTGGAGATCGACAAGGGTTCGCACGAGGTGCGTCTCGACGGGCAACGCAAGACGATGACCGCGCACCAGTTCGCGCTGCTGCTGTCGCTGGCCGAGCGCGCCGGGCGCGTGCTGTCGCGCGAGGCGCTCATGGATCTCACCAGGGGAGCCTCGCTCGAAGATTTCGACCGCTCGATCGACGTGCACATCTCGCGCCTGCGCGCGGCCATCGAGGACGACCCCAAGCGTCCACGCCGGATCCTCACGCTGCGCGGCGCGGGCTACGTCTTCGCCAAGGAGCAGGATAGATAGATGCGCAAGCTGCATCTCAAGTTCTACCTGGCCATCGTCGGCACGCTGATGCTGTTCCTCCTGTGTGGCGCGACGATCTGGCATCACTCCGCACCGCCGCAGGCGGCGTTGGCGGGAATCGAGAGCGCCACAGGCCTCGCGGCCTGGATGCTCGACCGGTCGCCCACCGACGAGCGCCGGCGCGATGTGCTCGACTCGCTCGCGGGACAGCTGCACGCGGACGTCGCTTTGTACGACGCCGCGGGCGCCAGGGTCTTGGGAAGCGGCAACGCGCACACGCTGACGCGCGCGCAGATCGCCGAAGGCGGCTGGCACATCACCGACAGCGGCCCCACGTTCAGCTACTGGCTCTCGAATGGCCGTCACCTGATCGTGCATCCGCGGCATCGCTTCCTGCTCTACGGGCTGCACATGAGCCTGATGCTCACCACGGTCGCGATCTTGCTCGCGCTGCTGACCTATCCGATCACGCGCGGCATCACCGCGCGCCTCGCCCGTTTGCAAACCGGGGTGCTGCAATTCGGCGCCGGTGATCTGGCCGCGCGCGTGAAGATCGAGGGTCGCGATGAAGTGGCTTCGCTCGCCAGCAGTTTCAACGACTCGGCCGAGCGCATCGAACAACTGGTCCGCGCGCACCAGATGCTGCTCGCCAACTGCTCACACGAACTGCGCACGCCTCTGGCTCGGCTGCGCCTCGGTGTGGATCGCGTGCCCGGCACCGATCCCAAGGTCAGCGCCGAGCTCGCGCGAAGCATCGCGGAACTCGACGCACTCATCGGCGAAATGCTGTTGTCGAGCCGGCTCCAGGTAGCGGCCGGCCTCGATCGGGCGGAGCCCGTGGATCTGCTGGCGCTCACCGCGGAGGAAGCCGCGCACTTCGACCGCGATGTCGGCGGGGTGCCGGTGACGATCAAGGCCGATCCCATGCTGGTACGGCGCCTGATCCGCAACCTGCTCGACAACGCCCGGCTGCATGGTGGCGGCGCGACCGATGTGCGCGTCGAGAGCGATGACAGATGTGCGCGGGTCGTCGTCGAGGATGCCGGCGCCGGTGTTCCGGAGGCGGATCGCGAGCGGATCTTCGAGCCTTTCCATCGCTCGCAGACCGGCAGCGGCACGGGACTGGGTCTCGCCATCGTCGAGCAGATCGCCCGCGCGCATCGCGGAACCGTCGAGTATTCGGCGCGCGCCGGCGGCGGCAGCCGATTCACCGTCACCCTGCCGCGAGATTCGTGATCGGTGGAACCGATTCCGGCTGCTGCGTTACTCATCGTGGTAACAACAATATGGCAGGAGCCCAAGATGAAAATCTCTCGATTCTTTGCAGTTGCAGGCATGGTCGCGGCGGGGACCGCGGTTGCCGGCGGCAGCTATTCACACGCTCTCTTCACATTCGACGGCGGCACGGGCAACCAGGTGTTCCGCAACTCGGCTACCGGTCCGACACTGAACACCGTGGCCGGCGTGGCTCCGGCTGGCGCGCCGTGGGGTATCACCTCGTTCGAAGCGACCATCAAGAGCAATGGTGACATCCGCGCCGAGGCCGAAGGCATTCTGCTTTATGGCGCCGATGGCCTGGGTTCGCGCGCCGGCCCGCGTCAGCTGATCCTGTCGCTGTTCTGCCGCGCTGCACCGGTTGCGCCAGCGCTCACGGGCGCATTGAACCTCGTGCCGTTCAACTCCGCACCGGTCGATCTCGATGAAGACGGCGATTTCTCGCTGCGCGGCAAGCTCACGGATGCGACTGGCGCCACGCCTCCCGCTGACTGTGGCAACACAGTCGACAATCGTCCGATTCTGCTGATCCGTTCCGTAACGCCTGCGAACTCGACCACGGGTACGCCGGCCACTCCGGCCGCCTGGTTCGCCGCGGGCTTGCTTGCAGGCAAGCCGCACGACGGCCATGACGGTCATGGCGGAAAGGGCGACGATCGTTATTGATCCGTTGTTCTTGTCAGGGCAGCGCCGGCGATGGACCGCCGGCGCTTTTCTGTCAGGCCGTGCGGTTCAGGCCTTCTTCACGAATTCCGACTTCAGCGCCATTTCGCCGATGCCTTCGATCCGACAGTCGATGTTGTGATCGCCGTCCACCAGGCGAATGCCCTTCACCTTGGTTCCGACCTTCACTACCGACGATGATCCCTTCACTTTGAGATCCTTGATGACGGTGACAGTGTCGCCGTCGACGAGCACGGTGCCATGCGCATCGCGCACCACCACCGCCGCTTCGGCACTCGTCACGGTGGCATCCTTCGACCATTCATGCCCGCACTCCGGGCATATGAGCAGTGCACCGTCCTCGTAAGCGAGGGCGGACTGGCACTTGGGGCAGTTCGGCTGGGTCATCATGGCGCGCGAGCTTAGCTGAATGACCCGCGTGTCGGTTGGCGCCTCGGTCGCCGCGCGGTTTCCCGGTCTTCTTCGTTCAGGGGCCTGGCCACTCGAGCGCGAGCTTCGCGCCGCCAAGGTTCGCGCTCGCCTCTGCGGTCACGCGGCCGCGATGCAATGCGGCGATGCGCGCGACGATGGCCAACCCCAGGCCGAAACCGCCGGTGTCGCGATTGCGGCTGTTGTCGAGGCGGGTGAATGCGCGGAATACGGCAGCACGATCGTTTTCCGGAATTCCCTCGCCGTCGTCCTCGACCACCAGGCGAAACAATTCCTGGTCGCGCAGGACGGTGACGGTCACGTTCTGCCTGGCGTAGCGCAACGCATTCGCCAGTAGATTGCCGAGCGCGAGCTCCATGAGTCGTGGCTCCATCCAGGCGCTGTCGATGTCGTCCATCTGGATGGTCCTGACCGTCTTGGCGTGCGGTGGCCCGGACAGCAACACCTGGCGCAACCACGGCGCGAGTGGTACCGCCTGGCAGTCCATGCGCAGGCCGGGATGGTCGAGCCGCGCGTAGTCGAGCATGTCGGATATCAGATCGTCTATCTGCTGCACGTCGGCATTCACGGCGCGCAGTTGGCCGCGCAGGCTCTCATCCACTTCGCCTTCGAGTACGGCAGCGGCAAAACGCACGCGCGCCAGCGGAGTGCGCATCTCGTGCGACAGCGCCGCGGTCATTTCCTTCTGCGACTGGATCAGCTGGCTCACCTTCGCCGACATGTCATCGAGGTGCGTCGCGAGGCCCGTGAGCTGCGTGGTGCGCGACGCCGTGTCCGTGGGCTCGCGGTAGTCAGTCGCGAACTTTTGCGAGGCGGTGGTGAGCACGCGCAGATCGCGCAGCAGCGGCCGCAGCCACAGGCCGACGATGAGCAGGATCGAGGCGTAGAAGAGCACGGGCAGGAACCTGACGATCATGCTTTCGTGCTGCGGCTCAAAAGGGCCGAGGCGAATGGCGCCGTGCAACGCCGGCGAGTTCCACAAGTAGTAGATCTTGCCGTCGTCGTTCTCGAGCTCGCGCGGACCCGTCTGGGCGGGCGTGACACTGGCGATATCGCCCGCGTCGAGCACGTCAATGTCGAGCTTCAGCTGGTGCGCGAGCTTCTCCGCAACCGCGGCGCGATCGGCGGGCGGCACCGCCGCGAGCTGGGTTTCCATGAGGCGGAACGTGGACTCGAGCCAGGGGTCGGCGGTGCGCACCGGGCGTGACTGCAACGCATTGAAGCCGAGGTCGAGCAGGATCGCGACCACCAGCAATCCGCCGGCGAGCACGACATAGGAGCGGATGAACAACCCGCGGTTGCCCATCAAACGCCCTCCATCAAGTTGATGCTTCCCAGGCGTCGGGGACCAGCAAGTATCCCTTGCCCCAGACCGTCTTGATGCGTGCTGGCGCGGCCGCGTCGTCGCCGAGCTTGCGGCGTAGCTTGGACACGCGCCCGTCGATGGAGCGGTCGAGCCCGTCGTAGTCGATGCCGCGCATGGTGCGGAACACCTCGTCGCGGCTCACGAGCTCGCCGGCGCGATGCGCGAGCAGGCTCAGCAGCTCGAATTCCTGGGTGGTCAGCGATACCGGTTGCCCATGCAGCCACACCTCGCGCGAGCTTTCGCTGACGCGCAACGCGCCTAACATGATGTCCGGCTTGCGTTCGGCGGTGCCGGCGATGCCGGCGCTGCCGCGCTCGGCGCGGCGCATGAGTGCGCGCACGCGCGCCAGCAGCACCATCGGGTCCACCGGCTTCATGACGTAGTCGTCGGCCCCGGCCTCGAGCCCGATGACGTGATCGAGATCCGTGTCGCGCGCGGTCAGGATCAGGATCGGCACGTCGTGCACGCGGCGCAGCTCGCGGCAAATGGACAGACCATCTTTCCCCGGCAGCAGCAGGTCGAGCAATACCAGGCGCGGCTTCTCGCGCGCGAAACGTTCGATGGCGCGATCGCCACGCTCTTCGACCGCGACGCGCAGACCATTCTGCTCGAGGTAGGTAGCGGTGAGTTCCGCCAGGCGCGAGTCATCCTCGATCAGCAGGATATCGACACTGGACGCGTTCATAGAACATCCCACACGTGCCGCGCGCGACGCTCGCGGCGGCGGTCATCGGAGCCCACGCGCAAGACTTCGATCTTCACTTCGGCGACGCGTTCCGCGCCAGTGGGTGGCGACAGCCAGAAGAAGAATTCCTCGCTGACCGTCTTTTCCTGCTGGTGTTCGCCCGCAAGCGCGCTGGGCCAGCAGCGCAACGGGCCGGGCAGTGCGGTTGCGTTGAGGCAGTACTCGGCCGCGCGCACACTCTTCCAGCGAACGTCGAAGGTGACCACGCAGGAGCTGGCTCCCTTGTCGATCACGCAGAGCAGCGGTTTTACCGTCAGTCGCACGGCTGGCGGATCGGCCGCCGCCGCGGGCGTTGCCGCGCCGAGCAAGCCTGCGATGAGCAAGGTCAGGCGCGCGCGCATCAGAACTGCCACGCGGCGCCGGCGAAGTAGCCGAGAACATAGGGCCGCTCGACGATGGGACTCAGCGCGACGCTGCTCTCCAGCCGCTCGTAGTTCGCCGATACCGCCAGCCGCATGCTCCGGGTGAGGTAGTAGCTAGTGCGCAGCCCGGCTTCCCAGCCGAGCCCGCCATGGGGATGATATTGCAGCAGCGTGAGACCGCCTTCGCCAGGCTGAATGCCCCAGTAGTAGTCGTTGAGCGCGGCGCTCTTGTAGGCCACGCCCACCGAGGGCGCGATGGACAGGCGTCCGCGGATCCAGCGATAGCTGTAATCGGCCGCGATCTCGAAGCCGTTGTGCGTGTCGCTCACGTCATGGAACGCGCGCACCGCGGCCTGTCCCCAGGCGCCATCCGTCAGCATTTCGAGGCCGAGTTCTACGGCGTAATCGCGCCTCGGCACCCGGAGCGGCTCTGGCTGTGGGGCTGTGAGTGGCAAGCCGCTGGCCGGATCCGTGATGGGCACGGACAGACCCCCGGCGGTGAGCGCAAAGTTGACGTAGCGGGTGTTGGTCTTGCTGAAGAATGTACGGTCGCTGTTGACGCGCGCAACCAGGTTTGTAGTGACGCGAGCGTGATCGAACAGCTCGAAGCCGAGGTCGCCGTTGTCGAAGAACCAGCGCTTGCCGAACCAGGCGAAATCCAGGTCGACAAGCACCGGGATGTCGTCCGAATTGATCAGTGGATTGGTGCGCCCACCGTATCCCACCGCCACGCCGAGTCGCCAATGTTTTTCCGGGGGCACAGGCGGCGGTGCCGGGGCCGCGGATTGCGCCTGCGCCAGCGACGACGCCACGGCGATCGCAGCGGCGCACAACCAGAACTGGACCTGCTGCATTCTCATGAGCCCATTCTAACTATGACCGGACGCGCAACCTGGCATGGCACCACGCCAGGCTGTGTGAAAACTGTGTAAATGTGTCGAGTTCGGCGGACGCACGATTTGACGAAATCCTGGGGGATGAGTCGTTCACTTCAGCTTCGCCATCATGGCGATGAATCGTGGCTCGGCACGCAGACAATCGTACTCGGAATCGTTTTCCACCCAGTCCTTCTTGCCCCAGCCCTTGTTGAACATGCGCTCCAGCAGGTCGAGTGCTTCTTCAATGCGGCCGGCGCGCGCCCGCCCGAGGGCGCCGTTGATGATCACGCCCATGTCGTCCGGATAGAGCTCCTCGGCACGGCGTGCCCATTCCAGCGCGCGCTCATCCTGTCCGTCCTTCTGCAATGCCGCGGCGCCGAGTGACAACACGCGGCCATTCGTCGGGTTGAGCTCGAGCAGGCGTTCGGCCCGACGTATGGCCTCCTGGTTTATGGCGCGCGATTCCTCGTGGCGGCCTAACTGCTCCAAAGACTGCGCTTGCAGCACCGGGCTCTGGAAATCCTCCTGGCGCACTTCCGCCGCCTTGCGAAACAGCTCGATCGACTTCTCTTTGTCGCCGGCCGCGAATGCGGCGCGACCGTAGTAGTAATAGGCGTCGAACAGGTTCGGATTGATACGCGCCGCCGCTTCGAAGTGCGGGCGGGCCTCCTCGTATCGTCGCTGATTCGACAGCGTGTAGCCGCGCGCCAGGTGCGCATCGGCAAGATCGGGCGCGAGCTCCATGGCGATGCGGCTGGCGCGCTCGGCCTCGTTCAGGTCGTGGGCATTGGATCCCCACCATTCATACAAGAGAGCGTGCAGCGTGGCGAGGCCGGCCCAGGCGGGCGCGTATTCGGCATCGAGCTCGATGGCACGCCGGTACATCGCACCCGCCTCGTCCATGTGCGGCTGCTGCATCGTGTGCATGCGCTGGCGGCCACGCAGGAAACATTCGTAGGTCTCGATCGCGGTAGTCTGGCGGCGCACCGCCCGGCGCTCGCGCATGGATAGTTCGCCACCACGCAGCAATGTTGCGACCTTCTCGGCGATTTCATCCTGGACGGCGAATACATCAGCGGCGGAACGCTCGAACTTCTCCGACCACTTGTGATAGCCGGTGGCCACGTCGATGAGCTGCACGGTGATGCGCAGCCGGTCGCCGGCCTTGCGCACGCTTCCTTCGAGCAGGCTGTCGACGCCGAGCTTGCGGCCCACTTCGCGCAGGTCGTGGTCGCCGCGGAACTGGAACGCGGAGGTGCGCGCGGCCACCCGCAGGCCGTCGATGTGCGTGAGCGCGTCGATCAATTCTTCCGCGAGGCCCTCACATAGATAGTCCTGGTCGTGCGCGGGGCTCATGTCGGTGAACGGCAGCACGGCGATCGCCGCGCCGGCCGCTGGCGCCGGTGCCGGCGTGCCGATTTGCGCCGCAAAGCGGTAGCCCAGCCGATGGCGCGTCTCTATATATAGGGGCTGCCTGGAGTCGTCGCCCAGCGCCTTGCGCAATTCCTGGATGCACGTGACCAGCGCATCGTCGCTGACCACGGTGCCGCGCCACACGTTCTCGAACAACTCCTGCTTGGACACGGGCGCCCCGGGACGCTGAAGCAGCGCGCCAAGCACCAGCGCGGCCTTGCGCGTGAGTTTGACCTCGGCGTCGTTTTCCCAGAGCCGTGCCGAGGCGGGCTCGAATCGAAAACTGCCGAATGTGAGTTGGGCTTGCATGAGATCCCGGAAGTATCCCGTCGTTCTCCCGGGATTCGGGAGGGTCGGGGCCGCTAAGCTTTTGTCACATCAAATCGGGGGAGACAAGCCTTCGCCTGGGAGTTCGACATGAAGCGTTTTGGTATCTTTCTGTACGGCATGGCGTGCTATGTGGTCTTTTTCGCCACATTTCTCTACGCCGTCGGATTCATCGGCAACCTGTGGGTGCCGAAGTCCATCGATTCGCCGCGCGATGTGGGCCTGGGTACGGCGCTGCTCGTCAATCTCGGCCTGCTGGGCTTGTTCGCCGTGCAGCACAGCGTAATGGCACGACCCGCGTTCAAGCGGTGGTGGACGCGCATCGTGCCTGTGTCCGCGGAACGCAGTACTTACGTATTGTTCGCAAGCCTCGCGTTGATCGCGCTGTTCTGGTTCTGGCAGCCCATGGGCGGTGTGATCTGGGACATCACCGCGCCCGCCGGTGTGAACACCATGTACGCCGTCTACGCCGCAGGCTGGGCGCTGCTACTGTACGCCACCTTTCTCATCAACCATTTCGACCTGTTCGGCCTGCGCCAGATCTGGCTGCAACTCATCGGCAAGCCGATCAAGCCGCTCAACTTCGTGACGCCGTGGCTGTACCGCCAGGTGCGGCACCCTATCTACGTGGGCTGGCTCATGATCATCTGGCCGACGCCGAGGATGACCGTGGCCCACCTGGTGTTCGCCATCATGTCGACGGCCTACATCCTGGTCGGCCTGCGTCTCGAAGAACGCGACCTCATCGCAGCGCATCCCGAGTACGCGGAATACAAGAAGCGCGTGCCGGGGCTGTTGCCCTTCGCCAAACGACGTGAGCAGGCGGCGAGCGCGACCGTCCGCATCGGTAGCTAGCCGGAAACCTGATGTCCGCGCACATCGACCTCTTCTACAACACCTACGCCAACTTCACCGAGCGTGTGGTGGCGCAAGTCCGCGCCGTCACGTTCGGCGAGGACATCGGCCAGAACAGCTGGGTGACGACCGACGAATATGACCGCTTCATCGAGTGGCTCAGGCTCAGCCCCGACTCGCACGCGCTGGAAGTTGCCAGCGGCTCCGGCGGGCCTGCACTGTACCTGGCCGACAAGAGTGGTTGCAGCGTCACGGGCGTGGACGTGAATCCGATCGGCGTCGCTACCGCCACCCGGATGGCGATCCGGCATGGCGCGGGCGCACGAGCGCGCTTCAAGGTGGCTGACGCCAGCGCGCCGCTGCCGTTTGTCGACAACAAGTTCGATGCCTTGCTGTGCATCGATTCGATGAATCATTTGCCGAACCGGCTCGAGACACTGCGTGATTGGTGGCGCGTTCTCAAACCCGGCAGCCGCGCCGTGTTCACCGATCCGGTGGTGATCACGGGTCCAGTGACCAACGAAGAACTGGCGCAACGCAGCTCGATCGGCCTGTTCGTGTTCACCCCGCGAGGCTTCAACGAGGAGCTCATCGCGACGGCGGGTTTCCGGCTGTTGAACCAGCAGGATGTGACCGAGAACGCGGTGCAGGTTTCGCGTCGCTGGCGCGAGGCACGGCATCACTTTCGCGCCGACCTGCTGCAGATCGAGGGCGGGGAACGTTACGAGGGGCTGCAGAAATTTCTGGGCGCTGTGAATCTGCTCACGCGTGAGCGGCGCCTGTCGCGAATCGTCTACGTCGTGGAAAAATAGGCGGGCTGTGCGCCAAGGCGGCGATCCGGACGACCGCGTGGACTCACCGGTTTTACGCGCGGTGAAAAGGCGCGAGGTCCACCCGGTGCGCGATTGGGAGGAATCGCGCTGCCGAGGGACCCCGCTTCGACAGAGTTACGAAACCTTGTAGTAGGCTTTCGCGCTTTGGCTATAGGCAGCGGCGCCGTCGCCCTTGGTCAGTTTGTCGAGCGAATCCGCTGGCGCGGCTTTCAGCTCTTCCTTGGTGAACGGCACTACGTAGCTGTCTTCGCTCTCGACGTAGTCGAGCGCGGACCACGGAACCGGATGAAACTTTTCGTTCACGCCGAGGAAGCCGCCGAAGCCCACCACCGCGTACACGATGTTGTTAGACAGCTTGTCCAGCACGATGTCCTCGATCTGACCGATTTTCTCGCCAGCGGAATTCTTCACGCTGGTGCCGATCACCTTCTTCGCGCGAATAACTTCGGTATGGCCGGATGCGGTTGTCATGTGCGTTCCTCAGATTCGTTGAGCAGGAGCGCGATCGTAGGGACTGGCAGGCCCGCGCCCCATCAGCGCATGGCCTGCAGCCGTGTCAGAAGTGACGCACCCGGGGCTCGCACCCGTGTAGAAAATGCAAAGCCCCGTCAACGGATCGTCAGCGCGATCTCGTCGGAGTGGAAGTTCGATTCGCGGCAGGCGATGCGCAGCATGCCGGAGGAACGTCGCAGTGAAGCCGCGGGAATAGTCATTTTCAGCGCGCGGACGCGCGCGAAGCCAAGCTCGCGCCAGTGGTCATCGCCATGCCGGCGATAGAGCGCCACCGCATTGCCGCACAGCGCCGCGCGATAGCGCAGCTTCCACTGGATCTCCGCGTCATTGAGTGACGACCAGCTGAGCGCATTCGTGTCGCTGACGAGCTCGATCGGCCCCAACACGGCATTGGCCACGTTGAGCACGCTGCCGGTCTGGCACTTGTCTTCGAGTTCCGGGCGCGGCGTGCTGCTCAGGAGTAGATGCTCCTTGATCTCGTGATAGCCCCAGCCGGGGTTCAGGGCTTTCAGCAGCGCGGCGCAGCCGCTCACGTAGGGCGCGCCGATGGCGGCGCCGACGAGCACGCTGTGGCCACTCCCGCGCCAATGCGGCACGCGTGCGAAGCCGGGCGCGCCCAGATGCGCGGCGCGGCGCGGACAACTGACCAGCGGCTCGAACTTCTCGCCGACCGACAAAACATTGATCTGGTTCGGCACGGGATCGTCGATTTCGCCGCGCGGCTCGGGCCGTGGCGTGTCCGGGGCCGAACACACCACCAGCACATTGCGGGCAGCGGCGTACTGGATTGCGCGCTGTGCCGCGGCGGCTTCGACATCGCCGGCATGCGAGATGTTGACGATGCACGCGCCCATCTCCACGGCGTATTCGATGGCGTGCGCGAGATCCAGCGCCTGCGGGCCCGTGCCGGCGTTGAAACGCACCGGCAGCAGCCGCGCGCCGGGGGCCACGCCCGAGAAGTTTTCAGCCTCACTGTGCCGGCCGGCCGCAACTCCGGCCGCATGCGTTCCCGGAATTTCGTGACTGCCGGCGGTGGCAGGGAGCTGGGGCAGGTCTCTTCGGATGTTAGGGCCGAGCAGCGGGTGATCCAGCTGTACGCCTGCATCGATGATGCCGATGACAACGTCGGTGCTGCCACGCGTCCTCGTCCACGCGCGTTCGACTCCGAGCCACTCGAATGCAGCACCCAAGCGGCCGGGGTTGGCCGCCGCCGTCATCATGAATCGGTCCCTTGCCTGATTTCGCGGCCAGAGATCGACTGCCGCAGCTAGCCCTCTGCGACGGGGCCGGAAGTCATGACACCGGGGTCAAAATTTGACGAACCCGAAGTCCAGGGAGTCTTCACCTGAGGCCTGCTTGCGCACCCGCAGGGAGTAGGTGCCGGCCCGCAGCTGATCGCTGTCGATCATCACTTCCAGCGTGGTGGGCGAGGTCGGATGCTGGCTGTAGAGCGTTGCGACCGTGTCGATGTTCTTGTTCCGTTCGAGCCGATCGAGCGCGACCGTGTAATGAAAACCCGGATCGAACAGGCCGACGATTTCGACGCGGACCATGCCCGCCTGAAGCGCCGGGGTGGTGTCGCTGCCACGCACCATCGCGAGCCGCAGCGAGGAACCGTTGCGCTGGTCGTCGGTGGTAACCGCCGCCATGACGGCCGAGACATGCGCCCGCAGCAGATGATTCCCAGCGTAGACGAGGCCGACGACGGCGAGCACAACGCTGGCTGCGGCGGCCAATCGCCATTGCAACGGGTGGTGCGAGCGCACGAATTCCGCGGTGGAGCCGCGCGCCACCTGCTGAATGCCGGCTTTCAGGCGTTGCTCGTATTCAACCTGTTTGGCGAACTCGGGATTCGCCACGCAATAGTCTTCGAAGGCCGTGGCCTCGGCTTCGCCGAGACGGCCTGCGACGTATTGTTCAATGAGTTCTTGTTTCATAGCCCAAGACTCAGGAGATCGCGCTTGGCGAATCCCCGCTCTTCGAGAATTTGCCTGAACCGCCTGCGCGCACGGCTCAGCGCCTGGTTGAACGCCGCTTCGGTCAGATCCATCTCCTGACAAATGATCTCTTTGTCATGATCATCGAGATAAAAACGTTTGAGCATCAGGCGATCCCGGGGTTGCGGCAATTCGCGCAATAGCGCGCGAACTGCAAGTGCCGCCTCGAGATCAGCCGCAATGGCATCCACGCCCTGGGCCGGATCGGCGTTCCGTTCCGCCGCATCGCTATCGACATCTGTTCTCTGTCGCTCAGCCTTGCGCAGTGACGCGATGGCGAGATTTCTTGCGGTTTGTGCCGCAAACGCGGCCAGTTTCTGCGGATCGTCGATGCCGGCGCCGCGTAGGCGCTGGATTACGACTAACAGGGTTTCCTGGACCAGATCCTGTAAGAGGCCGAGGTCACCGCCCGTACGGCGGCGCAACAACACGCGCAAACCGGGCTCGAACTGCCGAATGAGCTCGCTTTCGGCGGAGACATCTCCCGCCCGAATTCGGCGCGACAATTCGCCGCCTGGAACAAAATCCATACTTGCCTGGGACCCCGAAATCATCAATTTGGAAGAGAGCGGGTGGGATTCTGCCACGCTCCGGACGCGACATCCGTGAACTGGGAATCCACTGCTCCAGACTTATTGCGGCTTGAGCCGCTGCGGCGCCGTGCACTGACCGCCATGGCAGTAGATGAAGGCGGAACTCTTATGACCTAAGGGCAAAAGGGAGCACTGCCGCACGCGCGGCTTTACAACCGCAAAAATTCTTTATCACGTGCGCTTGAGGGTCAGCTGGTCGAACGTGGCGTCAAATCCGGCGCCCTCGGGTGCAGCACACATCACTCCCGCCATGACCTGCACATCCGCGGGAAAATAACCCTGGCGGACCGTGACGAATTTATCGCCGTCTTTCGAGCATTGCGCTTCGATGGAATCCCGCTTGCGCACCAAGCGCCACCAGACGGCACCTGCTTGCGACACGTCTTCCATCGTCGACCAGTCCGAGAAATCGTGCGTGAAGACCACGCTCGCCCAGCGCTTGCCATCGACGAATTCGGTGCCGCATTTCATCCAGCGCTTTTCGTCGAGCCGGATCATGAGCCCGGCCTGGTCATAGAGGCTGCCGTAGTCGCCGTTGACGCGCACCTGCAGCGTGAACTCCCCGAGCAGGGGCAGGTGCATGAAGTGGCCGTTGTCGGTCACGTAGCCGTAGTAAGTCTTGCGCCAGAAATCGGTCTTGCCCTTCGAGCGTACTGTCAGTACGCCGTCGCCGTAGTGCTCGGCTGCCGGCGGATTGAGCCAGCTCATGCGGCTCAGGAGGTCGCCACCGTCGCGCGCCGGCGCGGGTTCGCTGGCGGCGAATGCCGATGTGGCTTGCGTCGCGAGCGAGGCCGCGGCCGCCTGCTCGAGAAAGTTTCTGCGGTTTACGGCCATGATCGCTGTCCTTCGTCAGAGGGAGATGCCAGGTAGATAGGTGCGAAGTTGCGCACGGCAATCCTGGGAGTCGATGAACTGGATGGCATGGAATCCGCACTCGCGCGCGGCAATCACATTCTTCAGCAGGTCGTCGATGAACACGCTTTCGGCCGGCACGATGTCGGTTTTTTCCACCAGGTGTTTGTAGATCGCCGGTTCGGGTTTGACCATGAGAATGGCGCCCGAAATCACCAGGTGCTTGAAGTGTCTGAAAAAGCCGTGCTTCTGAATGAGGTATTCGAAGGTGCTGACCGGCATGTTGGACAGCAGGTAGAGGTGAACACCGGCCGCGGCCAGCTGCTCAACGATGCGGACCGAGTCTTCCATTGGCCGCAGCGATTCGCGCGTGGCGTGGATCAGTGTACGCGTCTCGTCGGTGGAGCGGCCGGTGGCTTTCGCGAAGTGTTCGATGGCTGCCGCATAGCTCAAGCCACCGCGATCGAACTCCTGCCAGTCGGCGTGTTCGAACATCTGCCGCCGGATCACCGCCTGCGTTGCCGGTTCCGGATAGAGGTTGGCGATGACCGCCGACGGATTCCATTCCAGCAACACGCCGCCCACATCGAATACGACATTCCGAATGCTCATATTCGCAGTATGGCGGGTATGTGCGCCTTCGTCGCGGCAGTCAGCGACGGCTGACCAACAGCTTCAGGCCGAAGAAGATCAGTGCACCGCCAAAGGCGCGTTCCAGCCACGCCAGCGCGCGCGAACCCTTGAGCGCCCGCGCGCCGCGCACCGCCAGGTGCGCGTAGGCCAGCAGCGCAATCCCGTCGATGATAACCGTCACCGTCAGCATGATCGCGAGCTGCAGCAGCAGTGGATAGTCGGGGCTGATGAACTGCGGCAGCAGCGCGAGCACGAACAGCAGAAGCTTGGGATTCGTGAGCTGCACGCCGAGGCCCTGCAACACCAGGCCGCGATGACGCGCAGCGGCGGGCGTTGCCACGACAGCCGCAGCGCCCCGCGGCTTCGACAACAGCATCTTTGCGCCGAGGTACATGAGGTAGAGAGCGCCGACGATGCGGATCGCGGTGACCGCGCCGTTGTAACTCGCGAGCAGCGCCGCGAGGCCAAAGGCAACCGCGCCGAACACCAACACATGACCAAGAAGAATGCCGGCCGTTCCTGCCACGGCGCCGCGCATGCCGTGTTGCGCCGCCTGCGACATGGAGAACATGACGGCGGGGCCGGGAGACAGGGCAACCAGCGTCCAGGTGGCGAGGTACAGCAGGAAAGTATTCGGTGGCATACGGACACATTAATAGAGCGTGCGGCGCACCGCGCGGCTCAGTTGTCGCGAAAAGCTCGCCCACTGTATTGAGATCGGGGCACTCCCCGTCAAGCCTTGATGGGCATCGGCACCGGATCGCTGCGCGTCGGCATGGGCGCGACCATGGGCGAGGTCAGGCCATTGACCAGCTCGGCGATCTTCACCGAGTTGCCCGACAGGAAGCTCTTGTTAGCCGAGGCGCCGATGAGGCACGAGTACAGGCCGCTGCGCTCATCGGCGGCGCGCCTGTACTTGTCCGGATCGGCCGTACCGAATACCTCCGTGAGCATGACGGTGTCGCCACCGCCATGGCCGCCGGCGCCGGTCCACGGCTCGATGACCTGCGGCTTGCCGCGCAGCGGGATCACCCGCGTGAGCACCGCGTCGCTTTCCTCGCCCTGGTAGTTAGTGGCCCCGGCCGAGGTCGCGCCGCCCTCGACGATGCGGTGCTCGAGACGGCCCTTGGTGCCATTGAACGCGATGGTGTACCCCTCCCAGGCATTGAAAGCGTTCAGCGAGTAGGACAGCGTCGCGCCGGTTTTGTACTTCACGATGACGTTCATCGTGTCTTCGATGTTGATGTCGGGCCGGAACACGCAGCGGTCGCGGAAATAGCCGTCGTACTTCTCGTTGTCGAGGTACAGCTCCTTGAAGTTCGCATCGGCGGCGATGTCGAGATAGAACGTGCACTTCGTCTTCTCGGGGCAGGTGAGGCAACGCTCGTGCGGGCCCTCGAGCCCGAAGCGCTTCGCCATGGCCGGCGTGTAGAACTCGCGCTTGCCATAGGCCTGCACGATCTCAGGCTCGCTGCCTAACCACCAGTTCACGAGGTCGAAGTGGTGAGTGGCCTTGTGGATCATCAGGCCGCCGGAGGTTTCTTTGTGGCTGTGCCAGCGGCGGAAGTAATCCGCGCCATGCAGCGTGTTCAGCATCCAGTGGAAGTCCACCGACATGATGTCGCCGATGACGCCGCTCATGAGGATGTCCTTCACCTGCGTGCGCGGCGGCGAATAGCGATAGTTGAACAGCACGCGCACGTGGCGGTTGTTGCGCTTGCACGCGTCGACGATCTGCTGCGCCTTCTCGGGCGTGGTGGTCAGCGGCTTCTCGGTGATCACGTCGAGTCCCGCGTCGAGCGAGCGGACGATATATTCGTGATGAAAGCCATCGGGGCAGGTGACGATGACGCAATCCGGGCGCGTCTCCTTGATCATCCTGTCGAAGTCGGCGGCCAGGTATTTCTTCGGTTTGCCACCGTTCGGCGCCACGAACCGCGCCGCGGTGTCGAGGCGCCCCTGGTTCACGTCGCAGATCGCGACCAGTTCGTTGTTAGCCGCGAAGGTCTGGGTGATCGCGGTCAGGTACATGCGCGAACGGGAACCCACGCCGACGTTCACGAACTTGCGGCGGCTTCCGGCCGCGTACGTGCTGGCTGCGAATCCCACGGCGGCCACGCCCGCGGTTTTCAACAAGGCACGCCGATCAATCGTCGACTCACTCATTTACATGTCCCCCAACGCTGGTCGTGACGTACGATCGGCAGCGACGATACCTCAACTCCGATCAACTGCGCTCACGGGCGCGCGCGCCCGACCTCAATATCCGGCACATACTTCGCCGCCATGTTTGTACGCCTCCTGTGTATCGCCGCGCTGCTGCCGGTTCTGGCGGACGCCGCGCCAATCGACCGGCATGCGCTGGTGACCCGCCATAACCCGACCATCACCGCCGTCGACAAGTCCGCGCCGTTCATGGTCGGCAACGGGAACCTGGCTTTCACCGCCGACATCACCGGGCTGCAGACCTTTCAGGACCAGTATTCCGCGCTCGTGCCGCTCATGACCCAGGCGCAGTGGGCCTGGCACAGCTTTCCGAATCCGCAGAAATTCGGGCTCGACGACGCCATGGTGCCGATCAAGGTCCGTGGCAAGACGCGGAAGTTTCCGTATCTCAGCGACTGGGACCAGGCGAAAAGGCCAGAGATCCAGTGGCTGCGCGAGAACCCGCATCGTTTCTCTTTGGGGCGACTCGGCCTGTATCTCAAGAGCGTGGACGGCAGGCCGGTGGCCTTCGACAAACTGTCGGCAACGCGGCAGACGCTGGACATGTGGTCCGGAAGACTCTCCAGCGCTTTCGTGTTCGACGGCGTGCCGGTCGAAGTCGAGACTTCCGTGCATCCCGGGCGCGACGTGGTCGTCGTACGACTGAGGTCGAGGTTGCTGGCGGACGGCCGCCTTGGCGTCGATCTCAGGTTTCCGGGCGTATCGGCGCAACTGAATCCGGATCCCGCGGACTGGACGCATCCCGAGTCTCACACCACGACGGAGCTGGCGCGCAGCGCCGGCGGGCTCACGCTGGCGCGGCAACTCGACGACACACGCTACACCGTGCGCGTCGCCGCCGATCGCGATCTCGACATCGCCGCGCCCGCGACTCATGCGTATCGGCTGACCTCGCCCGGCTCGACGCAGCTCACCTTGTTAGTGGAGTTCTCGCCAAACACCGCTGCCGAACCACTGCCAAGCGCCGATTCCGCGCGCGAAGCGGTCGCCAACTGGTGGGAGAGTTTCTGGATGCACGGCGGCGTGGTCGACCTCACCGGCAGCCGCGATCCGCGCGCCCAGGAGCTCGAGCGCCGCATCGTGATGTCGCAGTACCTCACCGCCGTGAACAGCGCGGGAAGTTTTCCGCCGCAGGAAGAGGGTCTCTTCTCCAACAGCTGGAACGGCAAGTTCCATCTCGAGATGCAGGTGTGGCACGAGGCGCACTTCGCGATCTGGGGCCGGCCCGAGCTGCTCGAGCGCTGCATGCCGTGGTATTTCGCGCAGTTGCCGGCGGCGCAGGTGCGCGCCAAGGCGCACGGTGTGCACGGCGCCTGGTGGCCGAAGATGACCGGGCCGGAAGGGCGCGAGAGCCCGAGCCCGGTGAATCCGTTCATCATGTGGCAGCAGCCGCAACCTATCTACCTGGCCGAGACCATCTACAAAGCTAAACCGACGCGCGAGACACTGGAGAAATATCGAGAGCTGGTGTTCCAGACCGCCGAGCTGCTCGCCAGCTGGGCGTTCTACGATAAAGAAACCGATCGCTTCGTGTTAGGCCCGCCGATGATTCCCGCACAGGAGAACTTTCCGCCGCTGGAGACTTTCAACCCCACGTTCGAGCTCGAGTACTGGCGCTTCGGCATCGCCACCGCGCAGGACTGGCGCGTGCGGCTCGGCATGCCCAAGGATCCGAAGTGGGACAACGTGCTCTTCCGGCTCTCCAAACTACCCGTGAAGGATGGCATCTATCTTGCGGCGGAATCGCAGCCGGATTTGTGGAAGCGCGCGCGCTCGGCGGAATGCTCGAAGGGCCACACCGCGCCGGAATGTCCGAACCGCGATCATCCGTCTTTCGTCGCGGCGCTCGGGTTTCTGCCGGGTTGGGGCGCCGACCGGCAGACCATGCGGCGCACGCTGGATGCTGTCATGCAGGACTGGGACCTGCGCCAAACCTGGGGCTGGGACTGGCCCATGCTGGCGATGACCGCGACTCGACTCGATGAGCCCGAAAGGGCGGTGGATTTGCTGCTATGGGACGCCAGGAACTTCAGCTTCGGCAGGTCCGGCATGACGCCGCGCGTGCATCTGGATCAGAACGCGCCGGAGCTGCTGATGGGTTCCGGCAGCGACGGGCCTGGATATCGGCGTGCCGCCGAGACCTATTTCCCCTCGAACGGCTCGTTGCTGCTGGCAGTCGCGCTCATGGTCGCCGGCGGAAGCGATGTTCACGAGCTGAATCCGGGATTTCCGCCAAACGGGCAATGGATAGTTCACAGCGAAGGAATTCACCCGCTGCCCTAGTTACTGTAAAGGCCACGGACTGACGCCGCGGCTGGCAGGATTTCCCATCTCGTGACAGATACCCCATGTGGGCTGCGTCTCGCGCCCCGGACATAATTCCCGAATCATATTCGGTTGCGCACGTTTTCCAGATCGCGTTGCACGGCTATTATTCCGCCGTCTGCGGATAAGACTTTCTACTAAGAAAACCAAGAACGGGAAGACGGTGACGCGTATCTGGCTTCGGCCTGAGTCCCCTCACCGGACGACAAACCAGAAGAAGTTGGGAGCAGCAGCGTGGCACACCGAATATCGACCCTTTTTTCCATCGGGCTGCTGACTCTGCTCGTCGGCTGCGGTGGTGGAGGCTCGGGATCGACGCCACCGCCACCGCCACCACCGGCCGACACTACGCCGGATGCATTTTCTTTCTCCGCCCAGACCGGTACCGCACTGCTGGCCGCGGTCATGTCACCGGAGATCACAGTCTCCGGCATCAACACCAGCACATCGGTCTCGGTAACCGGAGGCGAGTATTCGATCGATGGCGGCGCGTTCACTTCCGCCGCAGGTACTGTCACTAACAACCAGAGGGTCCGAGTCCGCCTGAGCACCTCTGGCCTGTTCTCGACTCCCGTCACCGCAAGTCTGACCGTGGGCGGAGTGACGGCTTCGTTCACCGCGACCACGCTGGATGCGGACACCACGCCGAACGCATTCGCCTTCACGAGCCAGTCCGGCGCGCTTTTCTCGACCGTCGTGACTTCGAACGAGATCACGATCGGCGGCATCAACACGAATGCGATCATCACCATCAGCGGCGGGGAGTATTCGATCGATGGCGGCGCGTTCACCGCGGCCGCGGGTACCGTCGCCAACACCCAGCGCGTCCGCGTCCGACTGACGTCCGCGGCCGTGTTCTCGACTCCGGCCACGGCCAATCTGATCGTGGGCGGAGTTGCCGGTGCTTTCATCGCGACCACCTGGGACGCGGACACGACGCCGGACGCCTTTGAGATCCCGAAGAAGATCAATGGCGCTCGCGACGCGTGGGTCGCATCGGGCAGCGTCGCCATCGCGGGCATCAATACTTCCTCGCCGGTCACGATCAGCAATGGTGAGTATTCGATCGCGGGCGGCGCATTCACGAGCGCGGCGGGGGTCATCAACCCCGGCCAATCACTCGTGGTCCGGGCCCGCGCGGCGCCGACCTATTCGAGGATCACGCGTGCGCGCCTGACCGTCGGCACCGTCGCCGCGGATTTCGAGGTCACCTCGGAGTTGCCTGCCTATGTGCCCGACAGCATCGTCTACGACGGGCAGGATCTCGTCTATCTGCTGAACAGCGCGAACCGGCTCGTATTCAGATGGTCGATCTCCGAGTCGCGCTACCTCGATGCGTACGTCGTGGGCTTCGGCGCGCTTGCTCCGACCAGCATGGCGTATCTGGCCACTCAACATCGCCTGTATCTCGGCTATGACTCGGGAGCCATTCGCCAGATCGACGTGACCGCGACCAGTCCGGCCGAAGGGGCATTCGCCACCATGACGGGCGCCGTAAGCAGTCTGGGGAGCGGCGGCAATTTCCTGATCGCGCAGATTGGCAGCTACAGCTACGACGGTGGCGTCGTGCTCAACAGCAATGGCGTCACCACGAGTCACGGCGGCTACTACTACGGGTACTCGCGGGAAACCGCCTGGGACCCGGTCACCTCGCGCGTCTATTTCACGCGCGATGGCCTCAGTCCGAACGACTTGCACTATGACGTCATCAATCAGACCACGGGGCTGGTCACCTCGGCGGGCGAAACGCCATACCATGGCGCCTACAACATCCAGGCGCCGATCCGCGTATCCGTCGATGGACAGCGCGTGCTGCTGGGCAGCGGCGATATCTACGCCCAAGCCACGCTCAACTGGTCGGGCTCACTGGGTTCGCAGGTGGCTGATGCGCGCTGGTTCACGGACGGGTCGATCGTCACGTTGACGACCTCGGGCAACCAGACAACGTTGCGCCGCCTCGGCGTCGCCAATCTAACTACGCTGGAGCAGCTCACCTTCACCGGCCAGGCGGTGCGGGTCGTTGGCTCGGACACGCGAATGGCGGTGGTGGTCGCCAGCAACAACACGGTGCAGATCCACACGTACATACCCAGTGACGACAGCGATGGCGACGGCGTACCGAACACCCAGGATGCATTCCCACTCGATCGGGCCGCCTCGGCCGACACGGACCGCGACGGCTATCCCGACGCGTGGAATGCCGGCAGGAGCCAGGCTGACAGCACGACGGGCCTGACGCTGGATGCCTTTCCGCAGGATTCCGCCTGCTGGCTGTCCGCGCACGGCAGTGGTGGAGTCTGCAACTACGGAGCCACGATTCCGAACTACACGCCGGACCAGGTGCTGCAGAACGGCGACGTTGTCTATCTACTGAGTTCCGCCAACAAGCGCGTATATCGCTGGTCGATCACCAGCGGCGCCTACCTGAATCCGTATGTCGTCGGAATCGACCAGGGCCTGAGCATCCTGGCGCCGACACAGATGGCGTACTCGGCCGCGCACCTGCGTCTCTATCTTGGCTACAGCACCGGGGCCATCCGTTACATCGACACCACCAGCGGCTCCACCGAGGTTCCGTTCGCCAACACGGCAATGGGTGTGAACGGGTTGGTGAGCGTCGGCAACTATTTGCTGGCCCAAGACCCGAGCGGTGCCTGGGCAACGCATTACATCTTCGACAGCAACGGCGTCGTCACCGATCAGGCGGACTGGAACTACTACTCGCGAGAGTACGCCTGGGATCCGGTGACCTCGCGCGTGTATTTCTTCCGCGACGACACCAGTCCGAACGACCTGCACTACGAGGTCATCAACCAGGCCAACGGCGAGATCACGTCCGCGGGCGAGACCCCGTACCACGGTTCGTACAGCATCCAGCCGCCGATTCGCGTGTCGATCGACGGTCAGCTCGTCCTGCTCGGCAGCGGTGATCTCTACACCCAGTCCACGCTCAATTGGTCAGGCTCGCTGGGTGGACAAGTGGTCGACGCCCGCTGGCTTGCCGACGGTTCGCTGGTTTCGCTGACGACCGCGAGCAACCAGACGACTCTGCGTCGGCTGGGCAACACCGGCCTGGCGACGCTGGAGCAACGCACGTTCACCGGCCAGGCGCTGCGCGTCGTCGGGACGGATGCCAGGATGACAGTGCTGGTGCTCAACAACGGCACCGTGCAGTTCCTGAACTACGTGCCCAGCGACGACAGCGATGGCGATGGCGTACTCAACACGGTGGATGCATTCCCGCTGGATCCGGCGGCCTCGGTCGACACGGACCACGATGGCTATCCGAATGCATGGAACGCTGGCCATAGCCAGGCCGACAGCACCACCGGGCTGATCCTCGATGCTTTCCCCAACGACGCCGCCTGCTGGTTGCCAGCGCACGGCAGCGGCGGTGTCTGCAACAACGCCGCGACCATTCCGAACTACATCCCGGACAAGGTGGTGCAGAGCGGCGACGTCATCTATCTACTGAGCTCTGCCAACAAGCGCGTGTATCGCTGGTCGATCAGCACGCAGGCGTATCTGAACCCGTATGTCGTGGGAATCAACCAGGGGTTCAGCATCGTGGCGCCGGTGACGATGGAGTACTCGGCCGCCCACCACCGCCTGTATCTCGGGTACGGCTCGGGGGCAATCCAGTACATCGACGTGAACGCCGGTCCCGCCGAAGTACCCTTCGCCACCATGGCGGCAGGCGTGAGCAGCCTGTCCAGTGCCGGCAATTTCCTCGTCGCGCAGGTGAGCATTGGCTACAACGGCGGCTACGTGCTCGACAGCAGCGGCACCATCACCGGCCAAGGCGGGTACTACTACGGGTACTCGCGCGAGACCGCCTGGGATCCGGTGAATTCCCGCCTGTACTACTTCCGTGATGGCATCAGTCCAAACGACCTGCACTTCGACGTCATCAATCAGACCAGCGGCCAGGTCACCTCGAACGGCGAGACGCCATATCACGGCGACTATCCATTCGGCGGCGTGATCCGCGTGACCAATAGCGGTCAATACATCCTGCTGGGCACCGGGGACATCTACCGCCAGACCGACATGACCTGGTCGGGTACGTTGAGCACGCAGATTGCCGACGCGCGCTGGTTCGCCAACGGCTCGGTAGCCACGCTGACCACCTCCGGCAACCAGACACTGTTGCGTCGCCTGGGCAGCACCAACCTGGCCGTCCTCGAGCAGTTGTCTTTCGCCGGTCAGGCGCTGCGCATCGTGGGCACCGACGTGTCGATGGTGGTGCTGGCCATCAACAATGGCACCGTCGAGTTCCATCCCTATGTGCCCAATGACGACAGCGATGGCGATGGCGTGACGAACACCGCGGATGCATTCCCGCTGGACGTGGCGGCCTCGGTCGACACCGACCACGATGGCTACCCGAATGCGTGGAACGCCGGCCACAGCCAGGCCGACAGCACCACCGGCCTGACGCTGGACGCCTATCCGAACGATGCCGCGTGCTGGCTGACCGCGCATGGCAGCGGCGGTGTCTGCAATTACGGCGCAACCGTTCCCAACTACACGCCGGACAAGGTGGTGCAGAGCGGCAACATTATCTATCTACTGAGCAGTGCCAACCGGCGCGTGTATCGCTGGTCGATCAGCGCGGCGGCCTATCTCAACCCATACGTCGTGGGCATGAGCCAGGGCTTCAGCACCGCCGCCCCGGTGACGATCGAGTACTCGGCCGTCAACCACCGGCTGTATCTCGGCTACAGCGCCGGCGCGATTAGCTACCTCGACGTGAACCTTGCCAGCCCCATCGAGGTTGCATTCGCCACGCCGGCCACCGGCCTGACCGGCCTGACGAGCGCCGGCAACTTCCTGGTGGCGCACACCAGCGGCACCTACTCCAGCACCGGCAGTTACGTGATCAACGCCAGCGGAGTCACGACGGATACCGGCGGCGGATATTATTACTACACCTCGGACTACGCCTGGGATCCGGTCACTTCGCGCCTGTATTACGTCAGCGATGGCTACAGCTCCTACGCTTTGTACTACGAGGTGATCAACCAGACTACCGGCGAGATAACCTCCAGCGGCAATTCGGTGTATTCCGGCTCCTCGGTCAGCCGGCCGCCGGCGCGCGTTTCCGTGAATGGCCAGTACATCCTGCTTGGCAGCGGCGACTTCTATGGACAGAGCACCTTGGCTTGGGCCGGTTCGCTGGGCGCGCAGATCGCCGATGCGCGATGGTTCGCCAATGGTTCGGTGGCCACACTCACGACCGCTAACAACCAGACAGTGTTGCGTCGCCTTGGCAGCACCAACCTCGCGGTACTGGAGCAACGTACGTTCACCGGCCAGGCGCTGCGGGTCGTCGGTTCCGACACTTCGATGGTGGTGCTGGTCATCAACAATGGCACCGTTCAATTTCAAAACTACGTGCCCAATGACGACAGCGACGGTGACGGCGTGACCAACACGCTGGACGCTTTTCCGCTGGATGTCGCCGCCTCGGTCGATACCGACCGTGACGGCTATCCGGATGCCTGGAACGCCGGTAGAAGTCAGAGTGACAGCACGACCGGGCTGACGCTCGATGCGTTCCCGACGGAAGCCGCCTGCTGGCTGCCCGCGCATGGCAGCGGTGGCATCTGCAACTACGGCGCGACCGTTCCGAGCTACACGCCCGACCTGATCGCGCAGCGCGGCGACATCGTCTATCTATTGAGTTCGGCCAACAAGCGGGTGTACCGATGGTCCCTGGCCACGGGTGCGTACCTCAGCCCGTACGTCGTCGGCATCGATCTCGGCCTGAGCACCGCGGCGCCGACCACGATGGCGTACTCGGCCAGCCATCAGCGTCTGTATCTCGGCTACAGCAATGGCGCGATCCGGTACATCAACGTGAATGGCAGTTCCGCCGAAGTGGCCCTCACCACCATGTCGGCGGGCGTGAGCAGCCTGTCCAGCGCCGGCAACTTCCTGCTCGCCCAGGTGGGCAATTACACCTATGGCGGCGGTTATGTGCTCAACAGCAGCGGCGTCACCACGGGTCAGGGCGGCTACTACTACGGATACTCGCGCGAGACCGCGTGGGACCCGGTGAGCTCCCGCGTCTATTACTTCCGCGATGGCATCAGTCCGAACGACCTGCACTACGACGTCATCGATCAAACTACCGGGACGGTCACCTCGGCGGGCGAGACGCCTTACCACGGCGAATACTCCTTCTATGGGCCGATCCGCGTGTCGACTGACGGCCAGCAGATCTTGCTGGGCAGTGGCGACCTCTATGCGCGCACAGCGCTGACGCGGACGGGCACGCTGGGCAAGCCCATCTCGGACGCGTACTGGAAGGACAACCTGCTGATCGACGTCGACAACACCGACCAGGTGGAAATACGCGATGCAAACACGCGCGCGGTGTTTCAGAGCTATCAATACCTGGGCCAGCCCATTCGCGTATTGTTCGGCACCTCGGAGGCCTATCTAGTGCACGTCATGAATGGCACGACGGCCTTCGTGCGGCTGCCGTTCTACGACCAGGATGCCGATCAGATGTCGCGGTGGTGGGAGCAGCTCTATGGGCTGAGCGATACGAATGCCGCCGATGCGCTGACCGATCTGGACGGCGATGGCGTCAACAATCGGACCGAGTTCCTGAATCTGTCGAGCCCGACGTTGAGCGACACCGACGGGGACGGGCTCACCGATTCCCAGGAAATCGTCACCTATCACACCAACCCCGCGCGGGCGGATAGCGATGGCGATGGGCTGAGCGACGGCGCCGAGGTCAACACGCACCACACCGATCCACTCGACACGGATTCCGACAACGACGGCTATACCGATCTCGATGAAGTTTTGTACGGCGGCGATCCGAACGATCCTTCGGGGTTGCCACATCCGCTGTTCAATTACAGCCAGACCTTTGAAGGCACACCGAACCTCTCGGCATGGATGTCGTCGCCGCAGAGCAGTGCGCCGTGGGCTGTCAGTACCGCGACTGCGCACGCCGGCACCGCGAGCTTCAAGTCCGGCGCTGTCGCCAATTCGCAGAACAGTTCGGTCCGGTTCCGCGGGTTCTTCAGGCCCGGGCAGCTCACTTTCTGGGAGCAGACGGATGCCGGCAGCTGCTGCAACCGTCTGTACGTACTCGTGGATGGCGCCACCGTGCTCTACATCACCGGCAGCACGCAGTGGAACAGCCACACAGTGCCGGTCACTCTGGGCATCCACGACATCGAATGGCGCTTTGAACGAGACTCCTACGGCGGGCAGGCGAGCGACGCCGCGCGCATCGATGACGTAGTGTTCGTCGGACAATGAGAAAGGCGCTGGTTGGCGGTGGAATCGCGGTCGTCGCCGTCTTCGCGGGCGTGCTGTATTTCGCGAGGGATCCGGCGCCGCCGTCGACGGCCGCGGATCAGCGCTCGGTGAATGAAGTTGCTCCTGCCCCGGCGGTGACGCCAACTCCCGCGCCGCCGGGTTCAAGAAGCGCTGCGCCGCCGAGGCCAGTGCCTGCGGATCCACGGTTGGCGGCACTCATGGTGTCGCCTGACAACGCGCTCATGGAGTTCGTTGCCGGAGATAACGGCAAAGTGATCAAGGAGATCGACAACGATCCCAACAGCGCCGGCTATCGCAAGTCGCTGCGCGAATACACCTATGTGGGCGACAAGGTGATCCTGTTGACTGCGTATCGGTACCTCGGCGATCAGGTGCAGGTCATCAAGGCCGCGGTTACGTACAAGCCGGATGGCAGCGTCGATCAGTACCAGGAGTCGACGAGTTACCAGCAGGCGGCGGACGCAAAGGGACAGAACTGACCCAAGCTTCGCTCTGATTGGACGAGGCGCCAGGATCGAGTGATGATCCTAAGCCCATGACCCTCACCGAGCTCCGCTACATCGTCGCCCTGGCCCAGGAGCAGCACTTCGGCCGCGCCGCCGAGCGCTGCCATGTCAGCCAGCCGACCTTGAGCATTGCGGTCAAGAAGCTCGAGGAAGAACTCGGCGTGCTGTTCGAGCGCGGCAAGCAAAAGATACTGCCCACGCCGCTCGGCGAAAAGATCGTCGGCATGGCTTCGCGTGTGCTCGAACAGGCGGCGGCCATCAAGGACGTCGCCGACGCCGACAAGGACCAGCTCGAAGGCCCGATCGCGCTCGGTACGCTGCCCACCATCGGTCCCTATCTGCTGCCGCAATTCATTCCACTGCTGCAGGAAACGACTAACAAGCTGTCTCTGTACGTGGAGGAGGGCAGCATCACCGAGCTCGCCACCAAGCTGCGCAACGGCGACCTGGATGCGCTGCTGGTCACCGCGCCATTCGTCGAAGCGGATGTAGTCACGCAGCCCTTGTTCGACGAGGCCTTCGTGTTGCTGCTGCCGGCGGATCATCGCCTGGCCAGCAAGGCGCAGATCGCCGCGTCCGACCTCGTGGCCTCGGAGTTGCTGTTGTTAGGCGAGGGCGACTCGTTGCGCGAACAGATCCTCGCGGCCTTCCCGCACCTGGACCCGCACAAGGAAACCGGTGTCGGCGTGCGCACCTTCACTCAGGGCGCGACCCTCGAAACGCTGCGCCACATGGTGGCGTCGCGGCTCGGTATCACCATCCTTCCGCAGACAGCCGCGGAAGCCCCGCTTTATGCCCCGAATCTGCTGGTCACGCGGCCGTTCGCCAGCCCAGCCCCCAAGCGCAGCCTGGCGCTGGCCTGGCGCGTGAGTTTCCCGCGACATAAGGCCATCGATCTGCTGCGCCGCGCGATTCAGGCCAGCAGTTCGTCGTACTGGAATTACAATACGGCGCAGTCCCAGGACACTCCTGGAGTGATGGTGGAAAACCGGAACTGGTGATGCGACCACTCGGCAAAATCGTAATCGTCGGCGGCGGCACCTCCGGGTGGCTCGCGGCCTCGATGCTTTGCCAGCACCTGAAGCGCGAGCTGTGCGAGATCGAGCTGGTGGAGTCCGACGAGCTCGGCACCATCGGCGTCGGTGAATCCACCGTGCCTCCATTCGTGGGCCTGATCCAGCGGCTCGGCATCGATGAAGCCGAATTCGTGCGCGCCACCGATGCCACCTACAAACTGGGCATCAAGTTCGTCGGCTGGCATCAGCGCAGCGATTCGTACTTCCATCCGTTCGGCGTCATCGGCAAGCCGATCGGCAATCACGATTTCTACCAGTGCTGGCTCAAGGCGCGCGCCGAAGGCAACACCGACTCGCTGCAGGATTTCTCGCCGTGCAACGTCATGGCCGAGCAGGGGCGCTTCTTCCATCCGGCCAAGGCGCGCAACACGCCCATCGGCGGGGCTAACTACGCGCTGCACGTCGACGCGCTGCTGGTCACCAAGTTCCTGCGCAAGCACGCCGAGGCGCGCGGCCTCAAGCGTACTGAGGGCAAGGTCGTCGAAGTCGGGCAGCGTGCCGACGGCTTCATCGAGAGCGTGACGCTCGCCAGCGGCCAGAAGATCGAAGCGGACTTCTTCATCGACTGCACCGGCTTCAAGAGCCTGCTGATCGGCAAGACGCTGGGCGTCGAGAACGTCGATTGGTCCAACTATCTGCCCTGCGATCGCGCGGTGGTGTGCAAGACCGAGAACAAGGGCGCGCTGGCACCGTACACGCGGGCCACCGCGCAACCGGCGGGCTGGAGCTGGCGCATTCCGCTCAAGCAGCGCGTTGGTAACGGTTACGTGTATTCGAGCCGCTTCGTCAGTGACGCCGCTGCCAAGGCCACGTTGCTGCGCTCGCTCGAGAGTGCGTGCATCGAAGAGCCGCGCGTCATTCCCTACACCACCGGTCATCGCCGGCAGTTCTGGAAACATAACTGTCTGTCGCTGGGACTCGCCTCCGGTTTCATCGAGCCGCTCGAGGCGACGTCTATCCACCTGATCGCGCGCGGCATGGATTTTTTCCTGCGCTACTTTCCCGACAAGGACTGCGACACCGCGCTGACCCGCGAATACAACCGGCGCATGGTTGCGGACTTCGAGGAAGTACGCGACTTCATCGTGCTGCACTACGCTGCCACCGCGCGCGACGACACGCCGTTCTGGCAGTGGTGCAAGAACATCCCGCTGCCCGATTCCCTGCGCGAGCGCATCGAACTGTTCAAAGTGCACGGTGCCATGCGCGAAGGCGTCGATGAGTTGTTCCGCGCCTCGAGCTGGCAGTCGGTGTTCGAGGGCATGGGGATCCGGCCAGACGGGCATTGTCCGCGCGTCGAGAACCTCGACTACGCCACCATCGAGCAGACCTTGAAGAACGCCAAGGCCGCGATCGCCGGCATGGTCGAACACCTGCCCACGCACGAGCAGTTCCTGCATACGCAAACCGCGTAAATGGGGATGCGGCTCAAAGGGGCCGTGCGGCCAAAACATCGCGGGCATCCGAGCCCAAGATCGTCAATGCGACTCTGGCACCGTTTCTAGGAAATGGGGTCTGACCCCATAATCCCCTCCTCGAAGGGGGTTCGAATGGAAAACGCGGAATCCGCACTCAATTCCACGAAGGATTGGGCGGTCAAAAAGGTTGTCATCGCCGGCGGCGGTACCGCCGGCTGGATGGCCGCGATCACACTGTCGACGCATTTCGGCAAGCTGCTCGACATCACGCTGGTGGAGTCGGAGGAGATCGGCACGGTCGGCGTGGGCGAATCCACGGTGCCGCCCATCGTTGCCTTTCACAACTTGTTAGGCATCGACGAGAAGCACTTCATGACGGAGTGCGCCGCCACCTTCAAAGTGGGCATCTGGTTCGAGAACTGGGCGCGCATCGGCGACCAGTACATCCACCCGTTCGGCCGGCATGGGCAGGCCACGTGGATGGCCGAGTTCCACAACTTCTGGCTGCACAGCGTCGCCAGGGGCTCGCAGGTCAACATCGGCGAATACTGTTACGAGTGGTTAGCCGCCATGAAGGGCAAGTTCGCGCTGCGCGAAAACCCGCGCATCAACTACGCCTATCACTTCGACGCCGCGCTGTACGCGCGCTACCTGCGCAAGCTCTCCGAGCCCAAAGGCGTGAAACGCGTCGAGGGCAAGATCAAGCAGGTGCGCACGAATCAGCAGACCGGCTTCGTCGAGTCGCTGGAGCTCGAGAAGGGGCAGATCATCGAGGGCGACTTCTTCATCGACTGCACCGGCTTTCGCGGCCTGCTCATCGAAGGCGCGTTGCAGACGGGCTTTGAAGACTGGAATCACTGGCTGCCGTGCGATTCGGCGGTGGCGTTTCAAACCGTCGTCGATGAACCGGCGAAGCCCTACACCGCCTGCTTTGCACACGAAGCCGGCTGGCGCTGGAACATTCCGGTTCAGCATCGCGTCGGCAACGGCGTCGTGTTCTGCAGCAAGTACATGTCGGATGACGAAGCGCGCCACCGTCTGGTCACGGACTCCGGCGGCAAACCGGTGAAGGATCCGTGGCTCATCCGCATCAAGGCCGGGCGACGCAAGAAAGCCTGGAACAAGAACGTGGTGGCTTTTGGCCTCGCCAGCGGCTTCGTCGAGCCGCTCGAGTCCACCAGCATCCACATGATCATGACGGCGGCCGTTCGGCTGGCGCACTTCTTCCCGTTCAACGGCGTGAACCAGCCGATGACGGATCGCTACAACGAGTTGTCACGCTACGAAATCGAGCGCATCCGCGATTTCGTCTGTATGCACTATCACTACACCGAGCGCGAAGACACGGCGTTCTGGCGGCACTGCAAGAACATGGAGATTCCCGACTCGCTGCGCGAGCGAGTCGAGCTGTTCAAGCAGGGCGGCTACATCTACAAGGTGGATGGCGAGCTCATGACGGTGGACTCGTGGATCTCGGTGATGCTTGGTCAGCGCATCAAGCCCGAGACCTATCATCATTTCGCGCGCGTCAACGATCGCGAGCTCAAGGAATATATGACCAAACACCGGGCGCACGTGGCGCAGATCGTGAATGCGCTGCCAAGCCATGCGGAGTTCGTGAAGCAATATGCGGGCGCCAGCGTCGACGCCTGGAAGTGAAGCTTTCGATCGCTTTCTTCCTGCAGATGTTCGTCATCCTGGCGACCTGCCGGCTGTTTGGCTGGCTGGTTCGCCGCTGGCTGCGCCAGCCGCAGGTCATCGGCGAAATGATCGCCGGCGTGGTGCTGGGTCCTTCGTTGTTAGGCGTTCTGGCCCCCGAAATCCAGTCGTTCCTGTTTCCGCCCGAATCAAAGCCGGTGCTGTACGTGGTCGCGCAGCTCGGCATCGGCCTCTACATGTTCCTGGTCGGGCTCGACTTCCGCAGTGATGACTTCAAGGCCAATGCGCCGAGCGCCGTGGCGGTATCGATCTCGGGGATCCTGGTGCCGTTCCTGGTCGCCATCGTGGGCACGCCTTTCCTGCTCAGCGTTCCGGGACTCTTCGCGGCCCACGTTTCGCAGTTCAACGCCACGATGTTCCTCGGCGCGGCCATCGCCATCACCGCGTTTCCGGTGCTCGCGCGCATCATCCAGGAGCGCGGGCTCGACGGTTCACTGATCGGCACACTCTCTTTATCCGCGGCAGCCATTGGCGACGCGATTGCCTGGTGCATGCTAGCCGTGGTGCTCGCGAGCCTCGGCGCCGAACTCAAGGTCGCCGTGATCGCGATCACCGGCGGCGTCGCGCTGGCTGCCGTGATGATATTTCTCGGGCCGCGTTGGTTTGCGCCGCTTGGCCGGCTCGCGGAAAAAGAGCATGCGTCCGGCCAGCCGCTGAGCTCCACGGTGCTGGCGGCAGCTCTCATGCTATTCATGCTCTCGGCCTACGTGGCCGATGCGATCGGGCTGCACGCGGTTTTCGGCGGATTCCTGATCGGCACGGCAATGCCGCGCGGCGTGTTCGCGCAAAGACTCAAACAACTGCTCGAGCCCTTCACGCTGGTATTCCTGCTGCCGGTGTTCTTCACCTTCTCAGGGCTCAACACGCAGCTGACCATGGTCAATACGCCCTCGCTGCTGCTGATCGCACTCGGCATCCTCGTCGCATCTATCTTCGCGAAGTTCGTCGCGTGTTGGGCGGCCGCGCGGTTCTCCGGAGTGGACAATCGCAGCGCGCTCGGGATTGGTGCGCTCATGAATGCGCGCGGCCTGACCGAGCTCGTCATCCTCAACATCGGATTGCAGGCGGGCATCATCGGCGCCGCGCTGTTCTCCATGCTGGTGCTGATGGCCATCGCCACCACGCTCATGGCCTCGCCGTTGTTCGAGTGGGTTTACGGCCGCGCCGCGCGCCGCCGCGGAGTGTTGCCGCCGCTCAAAGGTGAGCTTCCGTCGGCGAGCTGAGTTAGGCACTCACCTAGGAAGCGCCCGATTCCGGCTGCGTAGGACACTTGCAGGGCCGTGATACCGGTCACTCAGACATCGGAGTCCCATGCCGATACTGAGTGCATGAATCGAATCAGAGTCGAGTCGTCGCCGCGTCCACGACACAATGTTTACCGCAAGCTGCTGGCGGCGCTGGTGTGCGTCGCCGCCGCGGCATCGATTGCACCCGCCGGTGCGACAGATCTCGGCAGCGACCGCTTCACGCTACGCGGCTTCGGCACGGCCGCGGCCACGTTTCAGGATGCCGACAACCTCGAATTCCGCCGCAATGTCGGCCAAGGCAAGGGCTTGCCGGCCGATGAACTGAATCTGTACACGGACTCCGTGGCCGGTGTGCAGGTGAATGGCAAGGTGAGCGAGCGCATGGACGTCGTGCTGCAGGGCCTGACCCGCATGAACGTCGAGGGCGACTGGAATCCGCGCCTGACGCAGGCGTTTGTTCGTTACTCATCCGACGAATCCTTCGTCGTTCGTGCCGGACGCATCGGCTTCGATATCTATCTACTCGCGGAGTCCCGCCAGGTTGGCTATTCCTACGTCCCGCTGCGCCCCTCGACGGAGTTCTATGGCCTGCTGCCCAACGATGCGATCGATGGCGGTGATGTCACGGTCACTCATCGGCTCGGCCGTGTCCTGTTCCGCGGCCGCATCTTCGCCGGCACTGGCCTGGACGAGATGGCATTCGCCGATGGAACGCACGAGAACATGCAATCCGAGGTGCTCGGCGCGTGTTTCGATCTCCTGTACGGGGGCTGGACCGCGCGCGTAGCGCTAGGCCGCTGGCGCTACGACACCGGGTCCTGGGTGAGCGAGCTGATCGACGGATTGCGGGTGACCGGCGTTCCGCAAGCTCTCGCCGTGGCGAACGATCTCGATCAGCCCACCTTCCAGTCGCGCGGCATCGAGCTCGGGCTCGCGTATGACGAAGGCCCGCTGAAGGCGCAGCTGATGTGGGGCGACATTGGTTCCGATCCATTCTTCGGTCCCGACACCCACACTTTGTACGCTTTTGCGGGCTATCGTCTGCGACAGTGGACGCCGTTCGCGTCGTTCTCCCGCTCGCGCGACCGCGCGCCGCTGCGCACCACCGGCTTGCCCGACATTCCGGAGCTCGCGCCGCTGAACGGCGCGGTGGAGACGATGCAGGCGAGCGTGCGCACCACGCAGCACACAATGTCCGTGGGCGTTCGCTACGATCTTTCGGCCCACGTCGACCTGAAGTTCCAGCTCGACCGCGCCAAGCTCAGCGACACCGCTCTCGTCTTCGACCGCCGCGCGGACCCCCGCGCTGATGCCAATATGACCATCGCGGCCGTGGCCGTCGATTTCGTGTTCTGAGCCCACCATGAGACGCATAGCCTGCCTGCTGGTTCTCGTCGCACTCTCGCCCGGATTCTCGAACGCGAACGATGCCGCGGAGCTCGTCGTGATCGTCAATCCCGACAGTGGTATCGATCGGCTGACGCGCGATGAGGTCATCGACATCTTTCTCGGGCGTTACCGCAAGCTGCCCTCCGGACGTGCTGCGCTGCCCATCGACGTGTCGGAGCCCAGCACCGAGCGCGCACGGTTCTACCAACTACTCGTGAAGAAGAGTTCCGCCGAAATCAGCTCGTATTGGGCGCGCCTGGTGTTTTCGGGTCAGACCTCGCCGCCATTCCAGGTTCCGGATGCCAAGACCGCGGTCGAGCTGGTGCAGAGCAATCCGAACGCGATCGCCTACGTTGATCGCGCCTCGGTCACTGGGCACGTGAAGGTGGTGCTTGAAATCAAGCCCTGAAAGTCCGGGCGCACCCCGCCGCCATCTGGCGGGGCTCGTACCCCGCAGCATCGTCGCGCGCACCAGTCTGTCGATTTTGCTGCTCGCCGTGGCGATGGGATTGCTCTTTTCAATCATGGCTTCCTGGCGCGTCCGCGCCGCGGAGTACGACCGGCTGGTGGCGCGCGTCGACGAGCTGACTTCCACCGTCGAAAGCACCGTGAGCATCGCCTGCTTTCTCAACGATGCCACGCTTGCCAAGGAAATCGCCGCCGGGTTGATGAAGAATCGAATCATCGCCGGCGTGCGCATCACGAGCGGCAAGAACTCGCTGTACAGCACGGTCACGGCCACGCCGGATCCGCACCATCGCGCGGAGATCGATGCGCTGACCCGGAAAATCCATTCGCCTTTCGACCAGCAGTCAGTGGTCGGCGAGATCACGATGTATGTCTCGCATGCGGAGATCGAGGCGCAGTCGGCCGCCTATTCGCGCTACACCATCTGGATCCTGAGTCTCCAGGTGTCGATCGTCGCGGCTGCGGTGGCGGCCCTCGTCTATTTGTTGGTGACACGTCCTATCAAGGGGATTTCCGACGAACTGCATCGCCTCGAGATTCGTTCGGGCATGCAGATCACACTGAAGGCCGGACGCCGGAAAGATGAAATCGGACAATTGGTCGTTGACGTGAATGCGCTGATCTCGCGCCTCACCGATGTTTTGGCCACGGAGCGCGACCTGCGCCTCGCCCAGGAAATCAGCGAGCGGCGCATGCGCCTGGTCCTCGAAAAGGCGGATACAGGAATACTGGTGCTCGACAAGAATGGCGCCATTCAATCGTGCAACCCCGCCTTCGTGCGAATACTGGGGCCGACGGCGGCGCCGGGTGCGTTGCTTGGGGATCTGCTTGCACCGCACGGACTGACGGTAGCCGCGATCATCGAAGAGAGTCGCGCGTCGAACGAGGCGCGTGATGCGGATCTCGAGATCGATCTGGCGGCCGGTCGTGGCAAGGCGTGGGTCGAACTGTCGGTCAATTCCCTGGGACCCAATCTGTTTCAGGCGTTGGTCAGCGACATCACCGATCGCAAGCGTGCGGAAACGGCCGCGCGGGAACTCGCCTCCCGCGACACGCTCACGGGCCTGCTCAATCGGCGCGGTTTCGACGCAGTGCTGGCGAACAGGCTTGCGCCTGGACGTTACGACGGGCCCATGGCGCTGCTGCAAGTCGACCTCGATCACTTCAAGTCCGTCAACGATAGCTACGGACACGAGGCCGGCGATCGCGTGTTGCGCGAAGTGGCGCGAGTATTCGAGCGAGCCGTTCGCCGCAGCGACTTCATCGGCCGAATGGGCGGCGACGAATTCGCGGTACTCCTTCCCGGCATCGAGTGTGTCGCAAGGGCCAAGGAGATCGCCAGCTCGATCATCGCCGGCGTCAGTGAACCGATTGACATTGGCGATGGGCGAAGTGTGCGCGTCGGTGCGAGCATCGGCGTCGCATTCGCGGAGCCGGCCATGGAAACGCCCGCCTCACTTCTGCGCCGGGCGGATATCGCCATGTATCGGGCAAAACAAGAGGGCCGGGGCCGCGCCTGCGTAGTGGAATCGCCTGACGCAGTCGAATCCGCAAGCGACGCTGCCTGAAATTCGTAAGAATTTCGGAGGCTCGCTTCAGACGATGGCCGAATGGCGTCAACAACCGGTTTCACTAACATGTAGGCTGTCCACCACGCGCGCCGCGAGCCAAAAACGCCCTCATGAAACTTTTCTCCTGTGACAACTGCCAGCAAGTGCTGTTCTTCGAGAACAGCCGTTGCATGAATTGCAACATGACCGTGGGTTACTGCGTCGAGCTCGCGAAGATAGTCACGCTGCAGCACCAGACGGGTTCGGCGCAGGGTTCTGTATACGAGGTGTTCTTTCCTGGCCAGGGCCTGCGCCACTATCGTCAGTGCAAGAACGCCAGCGACCACGAAGCCTGCAATTGGCTGGTGCCGGCGGAACAGAACCAGCCGTTCTGCAATTCCTGCCGTCTCACCGAGGTTGCTCCCGACCTGACCGACACTAACAATCGCGTCGCCTGGGCAGGCATCGAGGCCGCCAAGCGCCGGCTGCTCTACACGTTGTATGCGCTCAAGTTGCCGCTATCCTCGCGCCAGGAATGGCCTAACGAAGGGGTGGCCTTCCATTTCCTGCAATCCGCGCCCGACGAGCCCGTCATGACGGGCCACGAGGACGGCATCATCACCCTCAACATCGCCGAAGCCGATTCGGCGTTTCGCGAAAACATGCGCGAGAAGATGGGCGAGGCCTACCGCACCGTGCTCGGCCACCTGCGCCACGAGATCGGCCACTACTACTGGGACCGGCTCATCAAGAACGGAAATTCGCTGAACGCCTTTCGTCAATTGTTCGGCGATGACACGCTCGACTACGACCAGGCGGTGCAACGCCACTACGAGCAGGGCGCGCCGGCGAACTGGTGGGATTCGTACATCAGCGCCTACGCCACCATGCACCCGTGGGAAGACTGGGCCGAAACCTGGGCGCACTACCTGCACATGGTCGACACGCTCGAGACCGCCAAGAGTCATGGGCTCACGCTGCGTATGCCCGCCGCGGAACGCTACGGCGAGCAGATCTCCACCGACGCCGTGACCTTCCGCGATTTCGAATCGCTGACCTCGAGCTGGAACGCCGTCACGCTGGCGTTGAACAGCCTCAATCGAAGCATGGGCATGAAGGATGCGTACCCGTTCGTGCTGTCGCCGAAGGTGCTGGAAAAGCTGCGCTTCGTGCACGACCTCATCCAGTCACGGCGCGCCGAACAAAAAGGCGGGAGTCTGCGCGCGACTGGTTGAGGTACCCTCCCGTCCATGACGAGGGGGTTCGAAATGCGTCGACTGGTATTCCTGGCCCTGATCATGAGCACGGCGCCCGCCGCGACTCCCGCCGACGACGATTTCAGACTCAACTCGCAGGAATATTTCGAGCGGCCCGGCATCAACGTGATGTACGGGCAGGACTATTACCCTGAAGGGCACCAGGGCGGTCTCAGCATCATCATGCACGACGAGCGCATCGCTTCGAATGGCGACGTGCGCCTCGAAGCATCGCCCGGCCAGTGGTCGCCGATCCCGAAACCCGGCAAGCGCGAGATCAACGCCGCCACGCAGGAGATACGCGTGGCGCTCGCGTACCCGGATGTCGGGCGCGACCGCACGGGCTTCAACCCCATCGTCTATCCGGATCTCAAGCTCGAGTACGCCGTGCGCGCGACGCCCGCGGGCGAATCCATTCGCGTGAGCGTGGATTTCGCTGCGCCGGTCCCGAAGGAGTGGGCCGGCAAAGTGGGTTTCAACCTCGAGCTGTTCCCCGGGCTGTTGTTCGGCAAGTCCTACCAGCTCGGCACTACGGAAGCCGTGTTCCAGCTTCAACCGAGTGGACCTGGCGAAGTGCCCACGCTGGCGCGCGGCCAGCGCCTCGAGGTGGCGCCCGAAACCGAGCTGTACCATCTAACTATCGAATCGGTGCGCGGCGGCGAGCTCGCGCTGCTCGATGGGCGCGGCAATCACAACAACGGCTGGTTCGTGGTGCGGGCGCTCGCGCCGGCAGGCGCGACCACCGGTGCCATCGAGTGGCTGGTCACGCCGCATGCGAAGGCGGGCTGGATTCGCACGCCGGTCATCCAGGTGTCGCAGGTGGGCTATCACCCCGCGCAACCCAAGCAGGTGGTGATCGAACTCGACCCGCGCGACAAGCAACGCCCGAGCGTGATCCTGCAACGCGTCGGCCGGGCAGGGCAGGTGAAGGCGGTCATCGACCGTAAACCCACGGAGTGGGGCCGCTTCCTGCGCTATCAGTACGCCACGCTCGACTTCAGCGACGTCAAGGAGCCGGGGCTCTATGTCGTGCACTACGGCGCGCAGGTCAGCAATCCGTTCCGCATCAACACCGACGTGTTCACGCGCGAGGTGTGGCAGCCGACGCTCGAATATTTCCTGCCGGCGCAGATGTGCCATATGAAAGTGTTGGAGAAATACCGGCTGTGGCACGGTGCCTGCCATCTCGATGACGCGCGCATGGCGCCCATCAACCACAATCATTTCGACGGCTATCTGCAGGGCGCCGCCACGCTGACTAACTACCAGCCCGGCGAGCCGGTGCCGGGGCTTAACCGTGGCGGCTGGCACGACGCCGGGGACTGGGACATGCGCGTGGAATCCCAGGCAGACACCATGTACGGGCTGGCGCTGGCCTTCGAACTGTTCCACGTCGACTACGACAACACCAGCATCGATCAGAAGACGCTGGTCACGGAGATTCACCAGCCGGACGGCAAGCCCGACGTGCTGCAGCAGCTCGAGCACGGCGCGCTGTCGGTGGTCGGTGGCTATGAGTCGCTGGGCCGGCTCTACCGCGGCATCATCGAGCCCACGCTGCGCCAGTACGTGTTTCTCGGCGACGGCGCGCTGATGACCGACAACGTGGTGTTCGACCCGAAGAAGACGCCGGAAGCGTCGGCGCCGGCCGTGGGACTGCCCGGCTCGCCCGACGATCGCTGGGTGTTCACCGAGAACAATGCGCGGCGCGAGCTTGGGGTGGCGGCGGCGCTCGCCGCGACCGCACGCAGCCTGCGCGGTTACAACGACGATCTCGCCGCCCGCTCGCTCAAGGCCGCGATCGCCATCTACGACCAGGCGACGCCCCAGGACGAGCTGCTGCGCGTTGGCGCCGCGGCCGAGCTCTTCATTTCCACGAAGGATTCCCGGTACCGCGCGTTGTTGTTGGCGCAGCGCGAGGCCATCGCCGCGAGCATCGATCGAGTGGGCTGGGTGGTCGGACGGACGCTGCCGCTGGTGAACGACCCCGCATACACCAAGGCCGTTCGCGACGCCGTCGCGGCATATCGCCTCAAGGTCGACGCACTGGCCAAAGAAACTCCCTACGGCGTGCCCTACAAGCCGGATATCTGGGGCGCGGGCTGGCTCATTCAGCGCTTCGGCTGGGATCAGTGGATGTTGCACCTGTCGTTCCCGGACCTGTTCCCGCGCACGTACGCGCTGCAGGCGCTGAGCTTCATTCTCGGCGTGCATCCGGGTTCCAACACGGCGTCGTTCGTGTCGGGGGTCGGGGCGAAGTCGCTGATCACGGCCTATGGATTCAATCGCGCCGACTGGTCGCACATTCCCGGTGGCAGCGCCTCGGGCACCGCGCTCATCCGGCCAGACTTCCCGGAACTGAAAACCTGGCCGTTCTTCTGGCAGCAGACCGAATACGTGCTCGGCCATGGCACCGCGGACTATCTACTGCTGGTGCTGGCGGCGGATCACGAGCTGAACCAGCGCGAGTACGCGCGCCCGTGAGTGTTCGCCTCCTGCTGCTTCTCTGTTGGTTCGCGCCGGTCGCAGGCGCTGCCACCGACCTCGCGCCGGTTGATGCCGCGGTGCGCGAGCTGGGCCGCAACTGGCTCGAATCCAACGACGGGGTGGGGCTGAGCATCGGCGTCTACGACAACGGGCAGCGCCACTTCTACAACTTCGGCGCCACGCGTCTCGATGGCAACAAGCTGCCCACCAAGGACACGATCTACGAGATTGGCTCGATCGCCAAGACCATGAGCGGGCAGTTGCTGGCCCGCGCCATCGTCGAAGGCCGGGCCTCGATCAACGACGCAGCGTCCAAGTACCTCGACGAGCCGTATCCGAACCTCGAGAACGACGGCGAAGCCGTTCGGCTGGTGCACCTGGCCAACATGACCTCGCAACTCGCCGACAACATTCCAGACTTGAGCCAGGTGCGCCTGGTACCCGGCGAGCCGCTGACGACTACGCGGATGCGGGTGCTCGACCAGTACACGCGCGCGGATTTCCTGCGGCAGCTTCACCGGGTCACGCCGCAGCATCGGCCCGGAGGAGATCCGGCGCATTCGAACGTGGCCAGCATGCTGCTCGGCGTGGTGCTCGAGAAGCTCTACGACGAGCCGTTCGAAACCATCCTGGCGCGCGAGATCGAAAAGCCGTTGAAGATGGGCAGTGGTACCGCGCCGAACCTCAAACTACTGGCACAGGGCTATACCAAGGACAACGAGGAAACGCCGTCCTTTGGCTTGAAGACGCAGTACTCCACCGGTTCATTGCGTTACAGCGTCGAGGACCTGCTGCGGTACGCGTCGTGGCAGGCGGTGGAACGCGATGCGTCGGTCAAGCTCGCGCACCAGCCTACCTGGTTCACGATCGACCGTCGGCAATCGGTGGCGTTCTACTGGATCACGGAAGACACGCCCCAGGGGCGGCGCCTGCGGTACTCGGGCGATACCTACGGCTTTGCGAGCGCGTGCGAGCTGTACCCTGGGGCCGGCGTCGCGATAGTGCTGCTGTCTAACAAGGCCGCGGACGGCGCGCAGGAGAGCCTGCGCGCGTTGTCCGCGAAAATCGTCGAGTTGCTGAAGCCAGCCGGCTCCCTCAGCCCACAGCCTTCGTCAGAAGTCGTTCCGCCGCCGGGTCGCTGAGCGACACCTGCACGGTGGCCGGACGCGTCGCGACCGCGGCGCCCTTGTGATTCATGTCGATGCTGCCGCTGAAGTTCGCACCATCGGCGATGCCGACGCGCGGCGCGAAGATGTTGCCTTTGACCTTGGCGGAAGCGCGTACCGACACCGATTCGCTGGCGTAGATATCGCCATCGACGCGGCCTTCGACGATCACGAACTTGGCCTTGATGTTGCCGGTCACGCCGCCTTCCTTGCCGATCGACAAGCTGCGCGTGTGTTCGATCGAACCTTCCAGCTGGCCCTGGAACTCCAGGTCCTCTTCGCCGTACAGCTCGCCTTTGAAGTGCAGCGTCGGGCCGAGCACGCAGGTTCCGGTGTTTTCCGGGCGCGCCGCCGGAGCAGGGGGCGCCATTTTGTCCGCAGGTTTGCTCATGGCTTTCTCCGGCTCAGCGGCTCGCGCCGGGGGTGGAGGATCCTTGCGACCCAGCATTCGACTCCATGGTGACTCCGCCATTGAAATTCGCTCCCTCTGTGATGCTCACGCTCGGCGCGCGGATGTTGCCGCGCACGATCGCTGACTGATTGACCTTGATGCTTTTCTTGGCGCTCATGTCGCCAACCACTTTGCCGTCGACGTCGATCTGGGCGGCATTCACCGTGGCGACTACCTCGCCTTTCTGCCCGATGACAATGCGTTGCTGGTGGTGGATCGAGCCTTCGATACGGCCTTCGATCTTGATGTCTTCCTGGGCTTTGAGCTCGCCCTTGAAGCGCAGCGTCGGCCCGAAAACCGACATGCGTTCGTTCGTTGCACTCATGAAATAACTCCCTGCGATGGCTGGCGCGACGCGCGGCATAGAGTGCCTCGGCTGCATGAAGTAAAACCGTGTCGCGATTCGCAGGCGTAGGCGATTCCCGTGAGGGAGCCGGGAATATGTTCAACGGATCTGGCATAAAAGGGGACAGATCTATTTGTTTCGCTGCTCGAAACAAATAGATCTGTCCCCTTTTATGCCTGGGACATGAGCGCGAGCGGCCGGCCGTCCGGATCCTCGAAGAACGCCATCCACAGGTGTGGAAGTCCCAGCACGTCGCGGTACCACTTTTCCGACGCCGCAATGTCGCCGACCGAGCGGGCAATCTGGCCGATCGCGCCGAGCTGCAATTGCGCATTCATCGTCTTCTCCTTCGCCTGCGCGCTGCCGGCCGGCGCCTTGAACCAGGCTCGTAGCTCGCGCCGGTTGCGCAAGCTCAGCTTCGCCAGCGCGTTGGCCACGTGAAACTTGACCGCGTTCACGCTGACGCCGCGCCGCCGCGCGATCTCGACATTGGTCATGCCGTGCTGGACCGCGTGGACCTTGCGCCATTCCGCAGGCGTCAGCACATCGGCATGTGGCGGCCGTCCTCGGGATCGACGCTTCACGGGGAGATGTTAGGCGCGGGCACGCCGATTTTCCCTACCCGGTGGCCCGAATGGCTGAATTGACGCGAGTGGCTCACAGGCGACTTTCTAACCCAATCCGCCGATCGTTGCCCGGTGTCGACGTCTTGGAGTACCGTGCCCGGCGACTGGGGGGACAAGTGCAGAACGACGATTGCGATGTGACAGCGGCGCCATCGGCGCCCGCATTGCCTGCCACGGAAGCCCGCGGAGCGGGTGCCGGGGCTGCATTGTCGGCACTTGCGCTTACTGCCTGTGGCGGGGGAGGCGGCAGCGCGCCGCCGCCGTCGCAGAACCCAGGCCCCCCGCCTCCGGTCAGTCCGCCGGTGGCCATCACCGACGCCGAAGCCGCCCGCTTTCTTCTGCAGGCGCAATTCTCGGTCAGCGACGCGGACCTGGCGGCGGTCAAGGCCAACGGCTACACAGCCTGGCTCACGTCTAACTACAACCTGGCGCCGGGCCAGACCGGGGTTGCCTGGCTCGATTCGCGCGGCCACAACTCCATCACCATCGAGCAGCGATACTTCTGGCCGCAGTTCGGCGATTTCATGATCTGGAACCAGCTGCTGACGGGGCCGGACCAGATGCGCAAGCGACTGGCGTTCGCGCTCTCGGAATTCTTCGTCGTTTCGTTGAGCCCGATCGATGGGTTCTATCCACCCTACGTGATCGGCGCATATTGGGACCTGCTGTGCGCGAGCGCCTACGGCAATTTCCGCGCCTTGCTCGAAGCCCTCACGCTGAACGCCGGCATGGGCTTCTACCTGAATACCAAGGGCAACCTCAAGGAAGACAGCAACGGCCGGCAGCCAGACGAGAACTACGCGCGCGAAGTGATGCAGCTCTTCACCATTGGTCTCTACGAGCTCAACGCCGATGGCACGCTGCGCCTCGACAGCTCTAACAACCCGATCGAAACCTACGGACAGAGCGACATCACCAACCTCGCCCGCGTATTCACCGGCTACGACTGGGACTACCTGTCGAACGGCGGCACGTTCACCACCGTCGCCTGGCATAACTACCAGGTGCCCAACACGCGCTTCGCCACGAACCCGATGCGGTTCAACGCCAACAATCATTCGACTCTGGCGGTGACGTTTCTCGGTACCACCATTCCAGCCAACACGCCGGGCCCCGAGGCACTGCGCCTGGCGCTCGACCGGCTGTTCAATCACGCGAACACCGGGCCGTTCTTCGCGCGGCAGATGATTCAACGACTGGTCACCAGCAATCCGTCGCCGGCATATGTGGGCCGCGTCGCCGCGATATTCGCCAACAATGGCGTGGGCGTGCGCGGCGACCTCCCGGCCGTGTGGACCGCGATTCTCACCGACGCCGAAGCGCGCGCTGCGCCGGCCGCCACCGACACCTTGTCGGGAAAGCTGCGCGAGCCGGTCGTGCGCTTCGTGCAATGGGCGCGCACCGCGAACATCGCCTCGACCAACGGTGACTTCCAGATTTACGATCTGTCGGCGAGCGATACGGCGCTCGGCCACAGCGCGCTGCGCTCGCCGTCGGTGTTCAACTTCTTCCGCCCGGGCTACGTGCCGCCCAACACGGCGATCGCCACCGCGGCCAAACAGGCGCCGGAATTCCAGCTGCTGAACGAAACGACCACGGCGGGCTATATCAACTTCATGCAGGGCATGACGCGCAACGGCTACATCGACGTGAAGCCGACCTACACCGCGCTGCTGCCGGTAGCGCACGACGTGTCGGCGGTGATCGCCTGGCTAAATCTGCGGCTCACCGCCAACCAGTTGTCGGCGCCAACGCTCACGCTGCTGCAGACCGTGCTGAGCGCATTCAACGTGATGGCCACGAGCACCGACAATGCCAAGCTCGACATGCTGGCCACCGCCTGCTTCCTCATCCTGTGCTCGCCTGAATACCTGGTGCAGAAATGAAGCGCGGTGATCTCTGGACCCGCCGAGTCGTCCTGCAGCGCGCCATGCATCTCGGCGCCATGGGCGTCGCCACGCCGCTGGCCATCAATCTTGCCGCCATTGGCGAAGCCGCGGCCTTCGACAACAGCGACTACAAGGCGCTGGTGTGCATTTTCATGTACGGCGGTAACGACTACGCCAACACCGTCGTGCCCTACGACAACACTAACTACGACGCCTACAGCGCGATCCGGGGCGGCGGCGCGGGCCAGGCCACCGGCGGCATCGCCTACGGCCGGGCGCAGCTCGATGCCACCGCGCTCACGCCCTCGGGCGGACAGGTGCTCACCGATGATCTTCAGTACGCACTGGCGCCGCAGCTCACGGGCCTCAAGAGCTTGTTCGACCAGGGCAAAGTCGCGGTGCAGCTCAACGTAGGTCCGCTGATCAAGCCAACGACACTGGCGCAATACCTGAGCACGAATCGCGCGGCGAATCCGCTGCCGCCGAAGCTGTTCTCGCACAACGACCAGCAATCGGTGTGGCAGTCGAACAGCACCGAAGGATCCACGGTGGGCTGGGGCGGCCGGCTCGGCGACCTCGCCTTGTCGAGCAACGGCGGCAACTCGCTGCTCACCTGCATCTCCGCGGCCGGCAATGCCGTGTTCGTGGCCGGCCAGACGGCGCTGCAATACCAGGTGAGCCCGGGTGGCGCAGTGCGCATCGCCGCGCTCAACACGCCGCTGCGCGATGCGCTCAATGCCATCATCACGCGCAATAGCACGCACCTGCTCGAGAACGAGTACGCCATCGTCACCAAACGATCGATGGACTTCGAAGGCGTGGTCAATACGGCGCTGGCGGGCGTGAACCCGGTGACGGTGTTCCCGGCCAGCAATCCTCTGGGTGCGCAACTCAAGATCGTCGCGCGACTCATCGGTGCGCGCGCCACGCTTGGGCTCAAGCGCCAGGTGTTCTTCGTGTCGCTCGGCGGCTTCGACAACCACAACCTGCTGATGCAGGACCACCCGAACCTGATGACGCGCGTCAACGCCGCGATGAGCGCGTTCTACGCCGCGACCGTCGAGCTCGGCGTCGCCGACAAGGTCACCACGTTCACCGCTTCAGACTTTGGCCGCACCCTCAGCTCGAATGCCGACGGTTCGGATCACGGCTGGGGCAGCCATCACTTCGTCATGGGTGGCGCCGTCCATGGCGGGCGCTTCTACGGCACCGCGCCGCATGTTTCGATTCAGACCGATGACCAGGTGGGGCAGGGCCGCCTGCTGCCGAGCACATCGGTCGATGAATTCGCGGCGACGCTGTCGCGCTGGTTTGGTTGCGCCACGAACGAGCTACCCGGCATCCTGCCCAACGTCGGCAACTTCACCAACACGAACCTGGGCTTCATCTAGCCACCTCAGACAAAAGTCGAGCGGTGCGTCGTGCGGCCGGCATTCGGCTATCCTGCGCGCATCTCGAAGGGGGAAATCCACATGCTTTTCAATCGCAGCACCTCTGTCTGCCGCGCGGCATTCATCGCGTTGGCGCTGGCCGTTTCTGGCGCCAGCTTCGCGTCCGAGCAGCCGCCCACGCTGGCGGTCGGCGCGGCCATGCCACCGTTTTCATTGCCCGGTGTCGACGGCAAGACCTATACGGACAAGAGTTTCGCCAAGGCCGATATTCTGGTGCTGGTCTTTACCTGCGCGCATTGCCCGACCGCGCAGGCCTACCAGGAACGCATCAAGAAGCTGGTCACCGACTACTCGCCGAAGAACGTCACGCTGGTGGCGATCAACCCGAATCACGCCGACGCCGTGCGCCTCGACGAGCTCGCGTACTCCGATGTCTCGGATTCGTTCGAAGAAATGCAAATGCGCGCGAAGGACCAGAAATTCAACTACGTGTGGCTCGACGACGGTCCGAAGCAGGAGGTGTCGCATGTCTATGGCCCGGTGGCTACACCGCACGTATTCATCTTCGACAAGGCGCGCAAGCTTCGCTTCGAAGGGCGCATCGACGACTCCGAGCGCGAGTCCACCGCCACCAAGCACGAAACGCGCGATGCGCTCGACGCCTTGTTAGCCGGCAAGGATCCCGCGGTGACCTCCACGAAGGTCTTCGGTTGCTCCGTGAAGTGGGCCGACAAGGTTCCGGACTACGCGAAATACAAGGCCAAGTGGGCCGCTGAGCCGGTGGCGCTCGAGAAAGCCGATGCCGCCATGCTCAAGGCCATTCGCGAGAACAAGGACTCGGGAAAAATCCGCCTCATCAATGTGTGGGCCACGTGGTGCGGCCCGTGCATCACCGAGTTCGACGAACTGGTGGAGCACAACCTGCGGTTCCGCATCCGCGGCTTCGAGATGGTGACGATCGCGGCGGAATTTCCCGACCAGGAAGCCAAGGTGCGCGATTTCCTCACGCAGAAACATGCGTCGATGAAGAACTATATCTACGCCAGCGGCAACAACGACGAGATGAGCGAGGCACTGGACCCGGCCTGGAAAGGCCCGCTGCCCTACACCATCGTCGTCGATGAGAAGGGCAACGTGATCTACCGCGAGATGGGCTCGATCGATTTCCTCAAGATTCGCCGCGCCCTTGTGCCAGCACTCAATCGACTGACGCCGTGGCAGGGCCTGAGCCCGATCAAGCCGAATCCGCCGCCAAAAGCCCCGAGCTGAGCGGGGCGATGCAGACCCTGGGGTTGGTGTCGCTGGTCGTCAAAGACTACGACGAGGCACTGGCCTTCTACATCGGCAAGCTCGGCTTCCAACTCGTCGAAGACAGCTTCGTGCCGGAACAGAACAAGCGCTGGGTGGTCATCGAACCACCCGGCGCTTCCGGCGGCGGCGCCAAACTACTGCTGGCGCGCGGTGTCGGGTCGGAGCAGACCTCGCGCATCGGCAACCAGACCGGCGGCCGCGTCTTTCTCTTCTTGTATACCGACGACTTCTGGCGCGACTTCAACGCTTACAAGGCAAAAGGCATCGAGTTCGCGCGCGCGCCTTCCGAAGCGCCGTACGGCACGGTCGCCGTGTTCAAGGATCTGTACGGCACTCTGTGGGACCTGGTGCAGATGAAGAACTAGCGGCGATCCATGGTTGCCAAAGCCGCGTCGAGCGCTGCGGCGAACTTCTCCGGCTGATCGAACATCACGAAGTGGCGCGCACCGGCGATGGAGACGACGTCGAATTTTTCGATGCCGGTCAGCAGCGCACGGTAATAGCCAGTCTTGCCGTTCTCGTCGACGCCCATCACCGCGAAGTCGGGCGCATTGAAGGGCGAGATCTCGACCACCGGCACCTTGATGCTGGTGAGTCGCGGGCGCAGGTCGGCGGTGATCACCTGCGCGGCGAAATCCGCGGTGGCGCCGATGTCGCTCCGGCTCGAGAAGCCGGCAAGCTTCATCGCGATGGCTTCGTCCACGCTGCCGATCCGCTTCATATATGCCTGCTGACCGGTTGCGAACTGCTCGCGGGTCTGGCCTTCAAACTGCGCGCGGATGCGTTGCCCCAGGGTGCTGCGATCACCCGAGACGTTTTCCGTACCGGGAAAGATGGGCAGGCCGTCGACCGCCACCACGCCCGCGATCAGGTCGGAATGACCGGCGGCGAAGCCGAGCGAGAGAGTGCCACCCAGGCTGTGGCCAACGAGCACGGGCTTGCTGATCTTGCGTGTCTCTATCAGTGCCGCCAGATCCTGCGCCAGCGAGTCCATCGTGGTGCCGGGTATCGGCTTGCGCCCGTCGAAGCCGGGCAGCGTCAGTAGATAGACGCTGTACTTTGCGCGCAGTCGCGCGGCGGTGTCGGTCCACACCCAGCTGCCGCTGGCGAGTCCTGGAATGAGAATGACCGCGGGGCCCTTGTTCGAGACCTGTTCGACCTGGAGTGCGCCGACGTCGTAGGTTGCCGGCGCGGAAAACGCGGGCGTGAGCAGGGAGAGCGCGAGCGCGAGGCCCGCGAAAAACTTGAACTTCATGACTATTTCTCCGCGGAAAAGATTTTTTCGATTGGTTTGCCGAACAGCTTGGCGATGGCGAAGGCAAGCGGCAGGCTGGGGTCGTAGCGCCCCGTTTCTATTGCGTTGACGGTCTGGCGCGAAACTTCGAGTTTGTCGGCGAGGTCGCCCTGGCTCAATCCGAGCTCCGTTCGCAGTTCGCGCACCAGATTTTTCATCGCGAGAACACGCAGCGCAGACTGCTGTGCAGGCCCCACACGGCACCCATCACCGGCCATACCCAGAACATCGAGAGCTTTGGAAACCCGGCGGATTCGAGGAAGCCGTAGGTCAGGCTGAGTCCGGCGGTAACACCCGCCGCGATCGCGAGACTCTCGAGGCTGCGCAAGCGCACGAATTCATCCATGCGGCGAAACTGGCGGGCGATGGCCCATACCGCCAGCACGATCGGCACCAGTGGCGTGGCGAGCAGTAGCGTGCGCGCGAAGCCAGTCTCCATTGACTTGGCAATCGTGATCGAACCGAACAGCACCGCCAGGTACAACACCATGGCAATGCCCAGTTCGAGCAGATATCTGCGGGTGGCTTCGCGTTCTTTCATCGTCTTCTCCGTTTCCTGTGTCTGTAAAGGATGCTTGACAGGCTAGACGTGCCAGAACGGCTTGTCAAGCTTCCTTTACAGGCGGGAATCGCAGGGAAAAACGAGGCTATTCGCGCCGCTGGTGGTCCTGCATCGTGGCCAGGAATTCCTGCGCGGCGGCTGATTCGCCGGTGCGCTCCGCGGGAATTTCCTCGCAGAACTTCACCCACGGCAGGCGGCTCTCGATGCCGAATTGTTTGACGATGGGCGCGCCGGCCGGATCGTCGAGCGAGCCGATGGTGGCGTACATGCGCGCCGTGGGCGTGTTGTACTTGAACGAAAGCGGTGTGCCGCAGGCGGCGCAGAAACCGCGCTGCGCAAGGCTGGAGCTGGCGAAGAATGCCGGTGTGCCGCGCGTCCATGCGAAGTGGTCAGGCGCGGTTCCGGCCAATGCCGCAAGGATTCCGCCGGTCGCGCGCTGGCACATGCGGCAATGACAGACGTGGGAGTTTTCGAGCGGTGCGTAGAACGCGTAACGCACGGCGCCGCACTGACAGCCGCCGACGGCGACGGGAATTCGCCCGCTCACTGGAAAGTGTTGCAGTCCTGGACGCGACCGCTGCCGTAGCCCTTGCGGAACCATTCCTGGCGCTGCGCTCCCGAGCCGTGCGTGAACGATTCCTGGTTCACGTGGCCCTGCACGCGTTTCTGAATGGTGTCGTCACCGACCGAAGAAGCGGCGTTGAGTGCCTCGTCGATGTCGCCCGCCTCGATGAGCTGGCGGGCGCTGTCGGCGCTGTGAGCCCATACGCCGGCGAAGCAATCGGCCTGCAGTTCCATCTTGACCGAGAGCGCGTTGGCTTCGGCTTCGGAAGCGCGTTCCTGCGCCGCGTGCACCTTGTCGGCGGTGCCTAACAAGTTTTGCACGTGATGACCGACCTCGTGTGCGATGACGTAGGCCTTGGCGAAATCGCCCTGGGCGGCGAACTCGGTTTCGAGCTGCTGGAAAAACGCCAGGTCGATGTAGACCTTCTGGTCCGGCGGGCAATAGAAAGGCCCGGCTGCCGAGGTCGCGGACCCGCAGCCGGTGTTGATGCCCTGTGAGAACAATGCCAGGTGGGGCGCGGAATATTGCTGGCCGGCTTGCTGGAAGATTGCCGTCCAGGCTTCTTCGGTATCGCCGAGGATGTGCGACACGAATTGACCGCTTTCATCGCTGGGCGCGCCGGCCTCGACGGGCGCTTCGGCCTGGGGTGCCGAGCCAGACTGGCTGAGCAGGCTCATGACGAGCTGCGGACCGCCGACGAAATAGGCGATGACGCCGATGACGATGGTGCCGAGACCCAGCTTGAGGCCGCCGCCGCCGGTGCTTCGACCGCGGTAATCCTCGACGTTCTGACTTTCTTTGCTATTGCGCCAACGCATGCGCCGGATGTTAGCAGAGGCCTGCGCGGTATGATCCCGGCCTTGGTGAAATCCGGCCTTCCCATCGACGAAATTCTGCCTGCGCTGCGCTCGACTCTCGTGCGCCATCGCAACGCCGTGGTCGAAGCGCCGCCCGGCGCAGGCAAAAGTACCGTTGTGCCGATTGCACTGCTCGACGAGCCGTGGTTGCGCGGCGGCAAAATCATAATGCTCGAGCCGCGGCGCCTGGCGACGCGCGCGGTCGCGACGCGCATGGCAATGACTCTCGGAGAAGCGCCCGGCGAAACCGTCGGCTATCGCATGCGTCTCGAAACCCGCGTCAGCAGACGCACGCGCATCGAGGTTGTCACCGAGGGCGTGTTCACGCGAATGCTGCAAAGCGATCCAGCCCTCGAAGGCGTGGCCGCCGTCTTGTTCGACGAGTTTCACGAGCGCAGCCTGCACGCCGACACCGGCTTGGCCTTCGCGCTCGACTCGCAGGAGAACCTGACGCCCGAGCTGCGCCTGCTGGTGATGTCCGCGACGCTCGACGGAGCCGCGGTCGCGAGGTTGTTAGGCGACGCGCCGGTGGTCACGGCTGCGGGGCGCATGTTTCCGGTCGAGGTCCATCATGTCGGGACCGGCATGCCGCTGTTGCCTGGCGGACGCGAGGCGCCGGAGCTCGGAGTGCTGCGCGCCATCAAGCGCGCCCTGGCCGAGGCGCCCGGCGACATGCTGGTGTTCCTGCCCGGAGCAGGCGAGATTCGCCGTGTGCAGGGCATGCTCAGCGACGTCGGCGGGGACGTGGATGTGATGCCGCTGTTCGGCGAGCTTGCGCCCGGTGCGCAGGACGCGGCGCTGCGACCGGCGGCGCCGGGACGCCGCAAGATCGTGCTGGCCACCAACATCGCCGAGACCAGTCTGACCATCGACGGCGTCCGCATCGTCATCGACGCGGGGCTCGAGCGCCGCAGCTCGTTCGATCCGTCGAGCGGCATGAGCCGCCTGGAGGTACAGCGCATCTCGCGAGCTTCGGCCGAACAGCGTACGGGCCGCGCCGGGCGAACAGCGCCCGGCGTGTGTTTTCGACTCTGGGGCGAGGGCGCCGAGCGCAGTCTCGCGGCGTATGCGCCGCCGGAAGTCTGCGTCGCGGATCTTGCTCCGCTGGCGCTCGACCTCGCGGTGTGGGGCACCGAGGCGCAGTCGCTGCGCTGGCTGGACGCGCCACCCGCCGCGACGCTGGCCAGCGCGCGCGATCTGCTGCGACGACTGGGTGCGCTGGATGGTGCTGGCAAAGTGACCGCGCATGGCCGCGCCATGCAGGAATTTCCGGCGCATCCGCGGCTGGCGCACATGTTGCTGAAGGCGCGTGAGCTTGGCGCAAGCCAGCTCGCCGCGGAGCTCGCCGCGTTGCTTTCCGATCGCGACCTGCTGCGCGTCGGCGCAAATCCGCGCGAACGCGACAGCGATGTACGCACGCGCCTGGAAGCATTGCGGCGTGGCGCCGCGCGCATCGATCGCGGCGCGCTGGAGCGCGTGCGCCGGGCGCAGCGTTCGTTCGAACAACAGCTCGGCACCGGAAGCGCTGGCGGTGGCG
>JBDTSV010000186.1:0-23908 GCA_039930985.1 Pseudomonadota bacterium | reverse complement strand
TCTTGAGGCTTGCTCCTGAGCCAATCGAGCTGTTTACGCTTGCGCCAGAACCGATCGAACTATTCACGCTCTCTTCTACGTAAGCGTCGATCTTTCGAATCGTCGCTGGAAGCACAACGCCGCCGATTGTCGGCTGCGTTCCAAGAATTTCAACGACGCTTCCCTGACCCAAATCCGCGCTTGCCTGAGAAACAACCGCCCCGCTTAAAAATACGGCGCCGGTACTTAGGTCTAAACCTGAAATCCTTCCGCGAAGGTAAACCGGCGTGGCTCCAGGAACGTATTGGTTGGCCGACAAGCCCACTATTTTTGTGAGCTGTACATTCCCGGTCGGGCCGACCGTCCCCGTCACCGCCACGAAGCTAAGATCGGCAGGATTTCCGGAACGACAAATTGCAGCAGCGTTGCCAGCATCAATTGCAGCAAAAGTTATCCCGAGAACTTTGATCGTTCGCGCTTTGCAGCCAACGGATTCGATCGCACCGACGACCGAAATCGAGTTGTCGCCCGAATAAGCAGGAACGACACCGACAAGCCAAATTAGCGCTACAACTGGCCCCGCTAGGACTCTTGACGGGACTGCTTTGAGCAACATGACACGCTCCCTGTTACATAAGTCGCACAAAACACGCGGATCTGTGGATCAGTTCACGGACTTCGGATTAACTCCTTGTCGCGGCGCACATAAGTTAACAAGCGAACATCGAATGCGTCAAAGGGATTCGGCATGTTTGCCCCCTGCAGCTCGTGTCTAGACGCCGGGAAGGGGCTTGGAGGTTGAGATAACGTGCTTCTCGAGGTCAATGCGCAGGTCAGGCGGCGTGACGTACTGGAAGACGCTTACCCCCGTGTTAGTCCGTTGTTCCGGATTCTTGATCGGTCTACGTGCTGCAGCGGCCAACCAGTCGTCGACGTCGGAAATGAGTTCCTGAGCTCGCTCGCGAACAAATTGTTCAAATTCAAGGCGTAACTCTTCCGGCAACCCGTCATCTGGAAAAACCGATCTCTCTAAGAGCTTGGTCTTCTGTGCCGGGGTCATATTGAAATTTAGCGTCGAGGCAAGATTCGTCATTGCGCTTCCGAAATGCTCCAGCATCGCTGATGAGAGTGGTTCCGGCATCACATAGGACCGCGATAGAACCTTAACGTGAGTATCACCAGACTTAGCGATCATGTTCGCGGACAAGAGCTGTTCATACGCGCTCGTCGCATCGATAGGAATCGGGGACCCGCCTACAAGTTCGGTGAAATTGCGGCCACCCTGGCCGGTGATCGGAAGCTCAAGCGGAACCCCATAGGGACCCAAGAATGCGGAGTCCGTATGCCACCGATGAAGGACTGCAGCGAGCCCAGCTGCATCCGTGGGCTTAGGAATCTTCAGCCAATCATCGGTGCTAATTAGGCGGTCGACGTCGCGTTTTGCAACCCCACTGAGTATCGAGATTCGTCCCGTACTTATTTTCTGCCCTGTATCAAGCGAATCACGAATAGTGATCTCGACGTAGATGCCGCGCAGAAGCTCAACAAATTCATCGAATCGCACACCGGCGCGGAAAAGGATCCGGGCCAATGGTCGAAGGACGTTTCTGAGAGTGTGCACAAGCTGCGCTCGATAGCTTTCAGTCATCTTCATTCTCGCCTAACAAGTAGCGTGTCGAAATTCGCAATCATCTGGCTAGGGTTTGGCAGCCAGAATTTTCGATTGTTCAAGATAGGCAAACCTATCCGTCATCCCCGCGACGTAGTCCGCAACAACCCGTGCCGCCGCTGACCTTCCGCTCGTCGCTTCCGCGCGCTCGACTAACGACTGATGTTCCGGTGGCAGACGAGATGGATCCTCCATGTACGCTTCAAACAGGCTCTTCAGCGTTGCGCCAGCCTCATCCATGACTTCCCGCACCTGGGGATGATTGTAGAGCTTGGCTCGCAGGAAGCGCTTCAGTTCCTGATGTTGCGCGAGAACATCCTCGCTGAGCGAAATCAGCGGATTCGATTGGCCACGAACTGCCTGGATGCTATCGACCTTCGAGTCGGCAATATTCTTCTCCGACTGCAGGATCACATCGCTAACCAGGTAGTCGACCATCCGGCGGATGGTCTCGTAGAGTTGCCGCCGCGGCGGAGAGGCCGGATACCTATCGACTACCTCGGAATGAAAGCGTGCGAACACGCGAACATCAACCAGGTCTTCGACGGTGATCAGCCCCGCGCGTACGCCGTCATCCACATCATGATTGTTATAGGCGATTGCGTCGGCGAGATTGGCGAGCTGCGCCTCGAGCCCGGGCTGGGTTCTGTTGATGAACCGTTCGCCGACGGCGCCTAGCAACCGCGCATTTTGTACAGAGCAGTGCTTGAGCACTCCTTCCCTGCATTCGAATGTGAGGTTTAGCCCGGAGAAATCCGCATAGCGTTCTTCGAGTTCGTCGACAACGCGCAAGGACTGCAGATTGTGCTCGAACCCGCCGTATTCGCGCATGCACTCGTTGAGCGCGTCCTGGCCCGCGTGGCCGAACGGCGTGTGCCCGAGGTCGTGAGCCAGGCAGATTGCTTCGGTCAGTGTTTCATTGAGCTTCATGGCGCGCGCCACGGTGCGCCCGATCTGGGCCACTTCCAGTGAATGCGTGATGCGGGTGCGATATAGATCGCCTTCGTGATTCACGAAGACCTGGGTCTTGTACACGAGCCGGCGAAACGCATTTGAGTGAATGATGCGATCACGATCGCGCTGGAATTCGCTGCGGAATCGCGGCGGCGGTTCGGAAAACCGTCGGCCGCGACTCTGCTCGTCGATCGCGGCGTAAGGCGCGAGCGGCTGGTTCATCTTGTTACCCGCAGCGCACGCGCAACGTCTCCCGCAGCGCCGCGTCGTCGTAGTCGCCCGTGACCACGGAGTTTCCGATCGCCTTCAACAACACAAGCCGAATCCGTCCGGCTGCCACCTTCTTGTCTATCTTCATCTTCTCGGCGAGCGTGGCCGCAGAGAGCGAAGTCACATCGGTACGCAAGCCGAACAAATGCAGCGCGCGCGCGATGCGAGCGACGTCGGTGGGGGACAACCAGCCCAGCCGCTGGGACACGTCGGCCGCGAGCAGCATGCCCGCGCCCACTGCCTCGCCGTGCAGCCAGCTAGAGTAGTTGGTGGCGCTTTCTATGGCGTGGCCAAAAGTGTGGCCGAGATTCAGCAAGGCGCGATCTCCGCGCTCGTGCTCGTCGCGCGCCACTATGTCGGCCTTGATCTCGCAGGAACGCTGGATGGCATGCGTGAGTGCGGCCGTGTCGCGCGCCAGAAGCGCGGCGGCGTTTTTCTCCAGCCAGGCGAAGAAACCGCTATCTACAATGAGTCCGTACTTGATGACCTCGGCGAGGCCGGCGCGAAGCTCCCGATCGGCCAAGGTGGCAAGCGCGTCGGTATCGGCGAACACTGCAACGGGCTGATGAAATGCACCGATGAGATTTTTGCCGCCGGGGTGATTGACCCCTGTCTTGCCGCCCACCGATGAATCGACTTGGGCAAGCAGCGTTGTGGGGACCTGGATGAAGGCGATGCCACGCTGGTAGCAAGCCGCCGCGAAGCCGGCCATGTCGCCGACCACGCCGCCACCCAGGGCAACGATGCAGGCATCACGGGCAAATCGGTTTGCGATCAAAACATCGAGAATTCGCGAGATGTTGGCCAGGGTCTTGTGAGACTCCCCGTCGGGCAGCACAACCTGTACACACCGTCGTGGCGAGAGGGCGTCGATGAACCTCGCGGCATATAAGGGGCCTACCGTGGTGTTGGTGACCAGTAGTACGTCGCGCGCGGGGATCGCCTGCTCGAATTCGGCCGGAAGATGCATGGCTCCCGAGCCGATGAATATCGGATAGCTGCGTTTTCCAAGATTTACTTCGATTCGCTTCACGTGGAGTCCATTTGCCGACCGGCTAGCGCCACCGACGAATGCGAAGTATATGCGGCCTCAGGCCGTTTCCCTGGCCGCCACGAACGCGGCGTAAATTGTGTCGGCGACTGTGCGCACCTTGCGCCCATCTGTCGCAATGGTGAAATCGGCCAGAGCCTCGTACAGCGGCGCGCGCGTAACCATGAGCTCGGTAAGTTTGGTCAGTGGATCCACGTCATGCAGCAGCGGGCGATTGCGTCCCTGGCGCACGCGCTCAGCCTGCTGATCGAGGGAAGTTTCGAGGTAGACGACGAAGCCCCGCTCGTGGAGCGCCACGCGGTTCTCCGCGAGCAGGATCGCGCCGCCGCCAGTGGCTAGCACGATTGGACTCTCGCGCGTCACGTCTTCGATGATTTCCCGCTCGCGCTGGCGAAAGCCAGCTTCGCCTTCACGCGAAAAGATGTACGAGATGTCGACACCCGTGCGCGCTTCGATCTCGGCGTCACTATCGCGAAACGGGGCCCTGAGCAGACGCGCCAGATGCTTGCCGACGGCGGTTTTTCCCGAACCCATTGGCCCGATCAGGAATACATTTGACTTGCGCAAGCCCATATCGAAAAGAGCATAGCCGAAAAGAATCGGCCGCCCGGAGGCGGCCGATTCAAACACCAATCGAATTTCCGGCTTTACGGTATCCCGTACGCCAGGATCGTTTCGAGACCAGAAGGTGACACGACGCGCACAGTCAAAGTGCCGGATCCCGCGCCCACTGCCTTGCTGATCGTGAATGGATACGTCGTCGGCTCCGTAGTGCAGGGCACTGTGAAGGAGCTCGGCGTTCCGAGCGTAATACCGGTGCCCGCAACGGTTCCGGTGATCGTGGTACCCGACGGCATCGGATTGCCATTGAGATCGGCGAACCGGATCGCGTACGAGCCTGTCGAACCTGCGGCGATGGCAGGGGACAAATTTGTGCCGCTCGCCGGGGTTACGCCGTTAGGCGTACCGTCGGACATGATGATCAAGTTCTTAGCCGAGATGCCGGTGGTGGTGTTGGCACTGCACCGGCCCGTGTTATCGAGACACAGAACCCCGTTGAAATCACCATCGGGACCGTCGTATATCGAGTTGTTGTTGAAGTCGTAGATCGGCTCGAACGCGTCGCGAGTGTCACTCTCGTTCTCATCGAGATATCGCTCGGCTATATCGGCAAAGTTCTCACCATTGTCGAACGAGCCGTTGCCATTCGTATCACTAAACGACTCTTCGCCAATAGCAGTGGCGAGAATGGTGGACCGACCTGCGCGCATTTCAGTGCCAGAAGGCGGCACGCCAGGACGCGGATTGGAGCTGGTCCAGTTCACCGAACAAGCGCCGGCCCCGCCGTTGATCTGGCACTGGGAAACGATTGAACCGCCTTCCGTCTGCAGCGTTACCGCCGTTCCGTCCGGAACCGGGTTGTTGAATCGATCAGACAGGCGAGCAGTAACCGGAACGATGACGCCATCACGCGCCCACGCTTCGACGTTCGGGCACTGGACCGCGAGCGAAAAGCTGTCTTGGTCGGGAATGCCCGTAGTCACCGTGAGCTGATTCGATTGGGTCGACAGTACCGGCGTTACGCCTTGCACAGTCGCCGTAATGCGGACAGTGGTCGCGACCGTACCGCCCTGCACAACCGTTCGCACGTTGCCGTTGGCGTCGCTCTGTGCCGATGCCGGCGCCACTGAGATACCGCCAACTGTTGTATTCGGTGAGAAGTTGACCGTTGTTCCGACCCGCGGCCCGCCAGACTGATCGAGCACACGGAAAATGACAGTCGAAGATTCAGGATTGCTGGTGCTTCCCGTGCCCCGCAAAGCGACGTTCGTCGGCGTGGCGGAAACGAAGATGATTGATCCGATGGTACCGACCGCCACCGTCACGGTGCCGGTCGCAGATACCGGCGAGCCGGCGACGGTCGCGCTCGCGGTGATGACATCAGAACCGCTGCAACCAGTCGCGACGTAGGTGGCGCTGGCGATACCTGAGCTGGTAGCAACCGGATTAGTGATCGTCGCCAGGCCTTGAGCGGCGCATGGCGAACTGAAATTGACCGTCGCGGCCTGCGTGTACAACGTGCCATCCGACTGCTGCAGTACGGCCTGAAGCGTGGTGCTGCCGCCCGAGGACAGGGCGGCGTTGTTGATTCCCAGCACTCCGGGCTGGAAGTTGATGCCGGTGCCACTGCCCATGGCGACAGCGACAGCCGAGCCACCCGAAGCAACCTGAACGTTTACGTTGGCCGTAAGCGATGCGCTGGTAGCCGTAACGGCGATCGTCCGAATCGAGCTGTCGCCCGCGGTGGTCAGGTTGGCAGTCGCGGCTCCGTTAACGTCCGTCGTCACGGTCGCGCCGCTCAGGCCGCCAGATGACGCGGTGAATGTGACGGGTACACCCGCGATCAAGTTGTTTGTCGCATCACGCGCGTAGGCAGTGATGACCGCAGTTACCGACCCATCGGAAGGAATGCTCGGAACGCTGCTGACAACCGTGAGGAGCGCCGCCGAACCAGTGCCGCCGCCGCCGCCGCCGCCAGGTCCCCCTGGCGCTGCGCGGAAAGCGTCGTCGCCCCCGCCACCGCACCCCGCAAGCGCGAACCCGAATATGAAGATCGATACGAGAATATTACGCATGTCTGTGTTCCTGAATCCTGTAGATGTGCGGCGACCTTCCGGTCGCTCAGTACACGCTGACCCCTTCACGGAGAATCTTGGGAGTCACGAAGATCAGTAACTCATCCTTGTTGTTAGTCTTGGCCGTGGTTTTGAACAAGCGGCCGAGAACCGGGATGTCACCTAGATAGGGAACCTTCTTTTCGGTTTCGCGGCGCTCTGTTTCGAGGATGCCGCCAAGCACAACGGTCTGGCCGTCATTGACGATTACCGAGGTAGTGATCTCTCGCGTGTCGATCGAGGGAACCTGCTGGCCCGCGCCACCGACGATGACCTGGCCAACGCTGTCCTTCTTGACGTTGAGATCAAGAATGATGCGATTGTCGGGCGTGATCTGCGGAGTGACCCTGAGCGCCAGAACCGCCTTCTTGAACTGGATGGTCGTGGCTCCAGAAGAGGCCGACTCCTGATAGGGAATTTCGACGCCCTGTTCGATGCTGGCTTCGCGCTGATTGGCAGTGATCACGCGCGGAGTCGAGATGACTTCGCCACGACCCTCGGCCTGAGCCGCGGAAATCTCGAGGTCGACCAGATAGTCGGATCCAAGAATCATGAAGGCGAGGCTTCCAGCCGGGCTCGCAACCGGGAGATTTACGTTGTAGCGCTGCGGCGAGGCGGTACCCGCAGGTACTGCGACCGGATAGGGAGTGGCGCCGCCACCGCCCAGGTTCGCCAGGGCGCTATCGAGCGTCGTATTTACAGACTGTGAGGTGCCGGAGGTGGCGAACAAGCCGTCGTTTCCATTCGCCTGGTTGCCGGTGAAGCCAGCGCGCACGCCGAGCTCACGAGAGAAGTCGTCGCTGACGATGACGATGCGGGCCTCGATCTGCACTTGGCGAATCGGGATATCGAGCGTGCCAACAAGGCGACGAATGTCGTCAAGACGGTCAGCCGAATCCTGGAGCAACAGAGTATTGGTACGTTCGTCGACCGACACCGTCCCACGCTTGGAGAGCAGGCCACCCGCAGCAGAGCCCTGCGTCTTGATCAAGCTGGCAAGGTCCGCGGCCTTCGCGTAGTTCACCTGCAAATATTCCGAACGCAGTGGCGACAGGTCCGCCACGTCAGCATGAGCGGCCAACTCGGCCTTTTCACGCGAAGCGAGTTCTTCCGTCGGCGCGACGATGATCACGTTGTCATTGCGACGCTTGTCGAGACCCTTGGTGCGCAACACGATGTCGAGCGCCTGATCCCAGGGAACGTTCTGGAGGCGCAGCGTCACGCTGCCGGAAACCGAATCGGAAACGACGATGTTCTGGCCGCTGGCATCCGCCAGAAGCTGGAGCACAGCGCGCGTCTCGATGTCCTGGAAATTCAAGGTGAGGCGCTCACCTGTATAGATGCGCTTGTCTTCGACCTTGGACTGCGCCTTGCGCGAGGGCTGCACTTCGACGACGTATTGGTCGTCGGACTGATACGCGAGGTGCTCGAAGTCGCCGCTGGCGCTGATCGCCAGGCGCACGCCGTCACCGACGCGAACTACATCGAAGCCGGTAACCGGCGTCGCGAAATCACCGGCGTCATAACGACGCGCCAGGTTGCTGGCTACTTCGGCTCCAGCGAAATCGACCACGATCTGATTGCCGAGCTGACGCAGGCTGGCAGGCGTGTGCGGATCGGAGAGGCGCACGATTACGCGGCCGGTACCACCAGCGCCGCGACGGAAATCGATTCCCCGAATGGCGCGCGGCCCGGAAGGCGCGGCGGCTGCCGACGAGGGAGCAACGGGCGAGCCAGAGGCACCGCTCGAAGCGGCCGCGGCGGCCGTTGGCGAGGAACTCGCGCCACCGATCAGGACGATCACGTCATTGCCCTGTACGCGCGTTTGATACGGCAGCAGGCGATCGAGGTTTAGTACGAGGCGTGTGCGACCGGCGGCTTCGGCAGCTAGCACGGAATCCACTCCACCCGAGCGCACGTCGATGCGGCGCGAGGGAATCGCCAGGGCGGTGTTTGCCAGATCCAGCGAGATGCGTGCGGGATTGTCGATGGTGAACGCCACCGGTTCGCTGGGCGGCGACGAGTGGTGCAGTGTCAGCTGTACCTGCTGACCGGCGATGTTCTGCACGTCGATCGACTCGAGCTTGTTAGGGCTGCCTTGAGCGTTGGCGGCATTGCCGGTGAAGGCCACGATGGCGCACGCCGCAAGCCACAACAGTGTCGAGGCGGTCAATTGACGGATGGTGATCTTGTTCATTCGCATCTACTCCCTGGCGTGGATCTTCAATTCAAGGCAAGCGAGGCAGGCCGTTCCATGTAGCCGCCAAGCCCGTCTGGAACTATTTCCACGACACTAATCTTCGAAGGCGATATCTCGGTGACCCTGCCGTCCGCCTGGCCCAGGTAGTTACCCGGCAACACGCGGTGGACGAGGCCATCTTTGGTTTTGATCAAGCCGTACGTGCGGTCGGAGAGACGCAACGTGCCGACCATGCGCAGCGTGTCGAGCGAGAATTGCTCGAGAAACTCACGATTGCGGCGACTGTCGGGGCGCAGAGATCCATTGGTCCCACCGCCGGAACCGCCCGGCATGAATGGCGAACGCATGTTCGCCGATTCATACCCGTAGCTCTCGTACGGTTTGAGCTCGGGCAGCGGCTCAACGCGGCCGCCCGGTTCTTTCTTTGTCTCGGCGATGAACTGTTCCAGCTCATCGTCCTTGCTCGAGCAACCGGCAAGCGTGCCCGCGAGGACGCACAGCGCACCGAGGAGACGCCAACTGTTTTTCTGTTTCGAAAACATATCCATTACCTGTGTTTTCGCAGTGCGTTACGTGCCGGACTGCGGCGCCGCGGGCGTCTTCGCCTTCTCGGCGGCCGCCACTTCAGCGTCGTCCAGATAGCGGAAAGTCTTCGCCGTCAGTTCCAACGAAAGGTTGTCGTAGACATCCTTGTTTTCCGGCTTGATCGTGATTTCGTGCAGCGTGACGATGCGCGGCAGCGCGGCAATACCGCTGACGAACTCACCCATCTGGTGATAGGAGCCCGTGAGCTTGATCTTGATCGGCAGCTCTGCGTAGAAGTCCTTCTTCACTTCGGCAGACGGCTGGAAGAGCTTCTCTTCGAGCCCCGCGCCCACGCCCACCTGCGAGATGTCCACCAGCAGGTTCGGAACCTCGGTCCTGCCGGGCAGCTGACGCAACAAGGCACCAAACGAACGCTCGATGTCGGCGAGCTGTTGCTGGTAAACCTCGAGATTGACGGCTTTGGAGTGTTTTCTCTTGAATGTGTCGCGCAGCGTTTGCTCTTCGGCGGCGACTTGATCCAGCACCGGCTTCTGATCGCTCCACACGAGGAAGTAGAACAGGACGGCGGAAAGGATCACGAAACAAAGAATCACTGACCCGGCGCGGACCGGCAACGGCCAACGACCAGGATCGTTTGGGTCCAATGATCTGATGTCGTCGAGAATGCTCATTTGTTAGCCCCCCGCCGACGCGACACGTCGCTTCGGTTTGGTCGGCTCTGCATCGGCCGGCGCGACGCCGCCCGCCTGCTCGGCGAAAAGAATGAACGTCGCACCGGTGACGTTGTTCTTCTTGGTCTCGACGATGTCGAGCTCCGGATTCTTCAGGTAGCTCGAGCCGTCGATGTTGCGCATGAAGGCCGAAACGCGCGTTGACGACTGTGCAATTCCTTCGAATTTCAGACGCGGACCGGTCTGCGTGATACCCGTGAGGTACACGCCATCCGGCAGCTGCTTCGCGATCTCATCGAAGATGTGCACGATTTCGGGACGCGATCGCTGCAACTTCTCGATGACTTCCATGCGCGCGATGAATCGCGCCTTGTCTGCCTCGAGGCTGTTGATCTTCTCGATCTGCTTGTCGAGCTCTGCGATCTGATCCTTGAGTTTCTCGTTGCGCGCCTCTTGAGCGCTGACCATCGAGTCCATCATGAGGTAACCGACGAATGCCGTGAGGCACGCGCCGATCGCTGCGCCGCCGAGCGCAACGAGGAACTTGAGCTTGCGCTCCTTTCGTTCTTCGTCGCGCCAGGGAAGTAGGTTTATGCGAGGCATTAGTTGTCGAAGCTCCGCAGTGCGAGACCACAAGCCGTGAGCAGCGCGGTAGCGTCACGCGCAACCGCCTGCGCCTTGGCGCGAGACGAGAGTTTCATCTGACCGAGCGGATCACCCTTCTCGGCGGAAATCCCGACTCGGCTCGAAATCACATCCGAGACGCCGGAAATATTGGCGCAGCCGCCGCAGATCAGGATCTTCTCTGGCTGATCACGGCCCGAGCCCGAGGCGAGATAGAACTGCAGCGAACGGCTGACCTGTTGAGTCATGTCGTCGATGAAAGGATCGAGGACCTCAGCCTGGAAATTGCCGGGCAAACCGCCTTCTTTCTTGGCGCGGCCGGCTTCTTCCATGGAAAGGCCATAGGTGCGCATGATTTCTTCGGTGAGCTGCTGACCACCGAACGCGAAATCGCGCGTGTAAACAACCTTGAGGTTGCGCAGTACGCTGAACGTGGTGCTGCTCGCGCCGAAATCCACGACTGCGATGGTGCGATCGATGCCGCCATCGGGCATCTGATGCGTCATGAGCCGGCAGGCGTTCTCGAGGGCGAATGCTTCAACGTCGACGATCTTCGCCGTGAGTCCGGCGGCATTCACCGCGGCCTGGCGCTGCTCGACGTTTTCCGTGCGTGTGGCAACCAACAAAACGTCGTTGGTGTCCTGATCCTTCTCTGAAGGACCTAACACTTCGAAGTCGTAACTGACTTCGTCCATTGGAAATGGGATGTATTGATCCGCCTGCATCTCGACCTGAGCTTCGAGATCACGCTCGCGCAGACTGCGCGGCATCTGGATCACTTTGGTGATGGCGGCGTCACCGGAAATCGCGATAGCGACTTCTTTGGCACCGGCGCCAGAGCGTTTTACGGCTCGACGAATGGCCTCGCCGACGGCTTCCGCGTCGACGATCGCCTTTTCATTCATCGCGTTCTGAGGCGTTGGCTCTGCCGCGTACGATTCGACGCGATAGGTGCCACCGCTCATCACGAGCTCGATCAACTTCACTGAAGAAGTCGTTATGTCAAGCCCGAGTAACGGACGATATTTGCGCGTTAAGAACAGCACTTTCGCAGTCCTTTCATAGGTTTATAGCGAGAATCGCCCGACCAGTCTTAATCCCGAGACACTATATATCAGCGTGAAGTTAAATTGAACGAGACGCTCCTCACGAAACTAACGGAATCCTCGGGATACCCCTTGGAAGCCCGTTTCGGGCAGGGAACTCACCATGCAGGGGCACGGGCATTGGAACCAGACGGCAGTTGTCCGTATCAACCCGAACTGTGAAGTATTCGAGCCGGCAACCCCGCTGTCGTAGGCCAATGCGCTGACCCTTAGACCGGAAGCTTTGCGTCCCCACCTTTCGGTGAGTATGCATATCGACGGCGGTTACTATGCATAGGGCTTTGAGCCTCCGCAACCGACGAGACCCGCATTCTGTGAAGCCAAACTACATTCGACTGTTCGTCAAACTGGCAATGGGTGTGACGGCGATCACACTGGTGGCCATTTACGGTTTCGTCTGCAGCTACATCTATCTCGAACCGACGCTTCCCTCGGTCACCGCGATGAAGAACAACGACCTGCAGATCCCGCTTCGCGTCTACAGCATCAGCGGCGAACTCATCGCGCAGATCGGTGCGGAGCGCCGCAACCCGGTGCGCTACGAGCAGATTCCCGATGTCGTGAAGAACGCGTTCATCGCCGCAGAGGACGACCAGTTCTTCCAGCACCACGGGTTCGACTGGAAGGGCGTGCTGCGCAGCTTGTTCGTCAACGTCACCTCTGCCGAGACACAGGGCGCCAGCACCATCACCATGCAGACCGCGCGCAGCGCCTTTTTCACGCAAGAGCGCACAGTACGACGCAAGCTGCAGGAAACTTTTGTCACCAACCGACTGGAGCGCGAATTCACCAAGCAGGAAATTCTCGCGCTTTATCTCAATGTGATTTTTTTCGGGCAGCGCTCCTATGGAGTTGCGGCCGCGGCGGAAACCTACTTCGGCAAGCAGCTCGACGAACTCACGCTCGGTGAAGCCGCCACCCTGGCACGTGTCCCGCAATCTCCATCTAACTACAACCCGATCACCAATCCGGCGGGAGCCGCGGAGCGCCGGGGCTACGTGCTGCGGCGAATGCGCGAACTTGGGTATGTCGATGCGGCCGCCGCCGAAGCGGCGTCGAAGGAAGTCATCAAAGCCAAGGCGCATCGTGCGCTGGCCGACGTCGAAGCTCCTTACGTTGCAGAAATGGTGCGTCTCGAGATCATCAGGCGTTTCGGCGATGCCGCGCAAAGCGCGGGGTACAAGGTTTACACCACCATCGACGGCCGGCTGCAGAAGGCGGCAAACCACGCGCTGCGCGTCGGCCTGGTCGACTACACGCGACGCCATGGCTGGCGCGGTGCAACTAACAAAGTGGAGTTGACCGGCAACGAGACCCCTGAGGCGCTCGATATGCTGCTGGATGAATTTGCCACCATCGGCATCCTCCAGCCCGCGATCGTGATCTCGGTGGCCGAAAAGCAGGCGCAGGTGTTCGTCAAGGGCAACGGAATGACGAGCATCGAATGGGCGGGCATGTCGTGGGCGAAGCGCCGCACTTCAGCGCTCGCGTCGGGTCCGGAACCCAAGAGCGCCGGAGAAATCGTCGCGCGCGGCGACGTTGTATACGTGATCCATGAAAAGCCCGATGCCCCCGCCGAACTCGCTCAGATTCCCGAGGCCGAGAGCGCGCTGGTCGCCATCGACCCTAACAACGGCGCGATCATGTCGCTGGTGGGCGGGTTCGATTATTTCGAGGGAGGCATGTTCAATCGCGTCACGCAGGCGAAACGCCAGCCCGGTTCGGGGTTCAAACCGTTCATGTACGCGGCAGCGATGGCTGGAGAATTCACGCCGGCGACAATGATCCTGGACGCCCCGATCATCATGGACGATCCAAACCTCGAAGAAGTCTGGCGTCCGGAAAATTCCGGTGGCGGGTTCCGGGGTCCGATGCGGCTGCGTGAAGCGCTCGTACAGTCGCGCAACCTGGTCTCCATTCGTCTGCTCCAGGCAATGGGCGTGCGCCCGGTGATCGACTATGTGCAGAACTTCGGTTTTTCCAAGGATCAGCTACCTAGCAACCTGACCCTAGCGCTTGGCAGCATGCAGGCTACACCGCTGCAGGTTGCAACTGGTTTTACGGTGTTCGCCAACGGCGGGTACAAGGTCGAGCCGTACTACATCGATCGGATCGAAGGCCCCGGCGGCCAGATTGTCTATGCGGCCGAGCCGCGCGCCGTGTGCGCCGAATGCGTACAGCCGGTAAAAACCGTGTCGGACGCGGAGCACGCCAAGAATGCGGCGATCAGCGCCACGATCGTGCCGCCGACGCCGCTCACGATCGACGCGCGGCGTACCGAACCTGCGGAGCGGGTAATTTCACCGCAGGTGTCGTTCCTCATGAATGACATCATGAAAGACGTGATCACGCGTGGGACCGGGCGACGCGCACTCGCGCTCGGTCGTGCTGACCTGCGCGGCAAGACCGGCACCACCAATGAGTACGTCGACACCTGGTTCAACGGATTCAATGACAGCCTCGTGGCCAGTGTCTGGGTGGGCCGGGATGATCCCTCAACGCTCGGGGAAGGCGAAGAAGGCGCGCGCACCGCCGTGCCGATCTGGGTGGACTTCATGCGTGAGGCCCTGCGCGGTGTACCGGAGAAGCAGCGGTCCATTCCCGAGGGCATCGTGGAGATCAAGATCAATGCGCACACCGGCGGGACCAAGGACGCAGATCTCGATCCTGTTTTCGAGTTCTTCCGCAGTGACAACCTACCCACCGAGGAAGGTTACGTTGGCGACCCGGGCGGCAGCCCGCAGGACATCGACGCAACTTCGCCCGGCACCCCCCAGAGTGGTACCGACCCTATTTTCTGAAGCATGAAAAAGCTGCCTCCACGTGCCGAAAATCTGCGGCGCGCGCTCGCGCAAGAAGCAGCGCGCATCATGTCGGAACACGGCATCCGGGATTTCCTCACCGCCAAGCGCAAGGCGGCCGAGCGATTCGGCGTGACCGACGGGTCGGTGCTGCCTAAGAACCGTGAAATCGAAGACGCGCTCGCCGAATACCACCGCCTGTTTGGCGGCACAAAGCACGGTGAAGTTCTGGCGGGGCAGCGCAGCGCAGCGTTGTCCGCCATGCAGTTGCTTGCGGACTTCGAGCCACGGCTGGTGGGTTCGGTGCTCGCTGGAACCGCCACCGAACACAACGACATTCAACTGCACCTGTTCGCCGAGCGCGCCGAGTCGATCACCTTCCGCCTCATGGATCTCGGCATCGATCACGAAGTCGTGGAGCGCCGCGTGCGTTACGGCGCGGATCGCGTAGTAGCCTATCCCGGCGTGCACTTCGAGTTCGACGATCACGTGGTCGACGCAACGGTGTTTCCCGTCGACGGCATTCGCCAGGCACCGGTGAGTCCGATCGACGGCAAACCGATGCGCCGCATCGATGTGGAAGAGCTCGAAGTGTTGTTGGACGCCGAAGACTCGCCGACGGCGCAATAAAGCAGCCGCGCCCGATGCGCGGGCGTTCTTAGCGCGTGCCGATGTCCTGGTAATCGCGCAATGTCGGGCCGGTGTACAGCTGGCGCGGACGCCCGATGCGCATTGCCGGATCGGAAATCATCTCTTGCCAGTGCGCCACCCAGCCGACTGTGCGCGCGATCGCGAACATCACCGTGAACATCGAACGGGGAATTCCCAGCGCCGAATAGATGATGCCGGAATAAAAATCGACGTTCGGGTAGAGCTTTCGCGCGACGAAATATTCGTCCTTGAGCGCCGCCTCTTCCAGGCGCTGGGCGAGCTCGAGCAGCGGGTTGTCCTGCTTGCCCAACTTCTGCAGCACCTTGTGGCACATGTCGCGAATGATCTTGGCGCGCGGATCGAAGTTCTTGTAGACGCGATGACCGAAGCCCATGAGGCGAAAATGGCTGCTCTTGTCCTTGGCCATGGCCAGGTATTTTGGAATCTGATCGGCGGTTCCGATTTCCTCGAGCATCTCGAGCACGGCTTCATTGGCCCCGCCATGCGCCGGACCCCACAGCGCCGAGACGCCGGCAGAAATCGCGGCATAAGGATTGGCGCCGGTCGAGCCTGCAAGTCGTACGGTTGAAGTGCTGGCATTCTGTTCATGGTCAGCATGCAGGATGAACAAGAGGTCGAGCGCCTCGGCGGCCACCGGGTCGACGTTGTACTTCTCGCACGGCACCGCGAAGAACATGTGCAGCAGGTTTGCGCAGTAGTCGAGATCGTTGCGTGGGTAGACGAATGGCTGGCCGAGAGAATGTTTGTACGCGGCCGCCGCGATGGTCGGCAGCTTGGCAACGATGCGATGCGCGAAAATCTCCCGATGGCGCGGATTATGGATGTCCATCGAGTCGTGATAGAACGCCGACATCGACGCCACCACCGCGGACACCATGGCCATGGGATGCGCGTTGTGGTGAAACCCGCCGAAGAACCGCAGCAACGATTCATTGATCATCGTGTGATTGCGGATGCTGTGCGAGAACTCGTCGAGCTGCGGTTTGGTCGGCAAGTTGCCGTTCAGCAGTAGATAGCACACCTCGATGAACGAGCTGCTCTTGGCGAGCTGTTCGATCGGGTAGCCGCGGTGCGTGAGCACGCCGGCGTCACCGTCGATGTAAGTGATCTTGCTCTCGACTGCGGCGGTTGCCCCGTAACCGGGGTCGAAAGTGAACGCGCCGAACTCCTTGGCGAGCGGCGCGATATCGACCACGGGCGGACCCATGGTGCCAGAGCGCACTGGAAGCAAGGCTTTCTTGCCGGTAGCGGTGTCTATGAGTTCGAGTGTTTTGTCAGCCATGACGAAGAGGCCCTGCAAGGCGCATCGAGTGGGAAAAGCGATTCGATACGAGCCTTACACGGCCCGCGAACGGAATCAAGGCAACGACGGCGCGGATGAGCGCTCGCCGAGATGCGTCACTCGACTATCTTGAATAGCTGACCGTTTTGCGGCCGCTTCTTCGGATACATCGCGTTGATGAGCTCGAGAGTTTCTTCCTTGAACTTGTCCTCGGGCATGTCCTCGGCATAGTCGGATAGCCGAGTTGCTGCGGTGGCCTTCACCACTTTTATGCGATACGGCTCGGCGAGTGGAAACTCCGATGGCTTGAGTCCGCGCAAGGTCAGTGCCGTCGACTTGATGAGGCCATCGACTTCGGGCACGCCGTCGAGCGCTGAGCGGCTTGCACCTGCGAAGATGAACGCGCTCTGGTTGCGATAGATCACGGCCCAGCGAACCGGACCCAAGCCGTTGTCGATTGGCGAGCCGCTGCGCGCGACCACGGTATAGCCCTCGCCATCGGCGGTAGTGAGCGGTTCGCCCTTGAAGACGGCCGCGCCTTTCATTTTGCTGAGCAGGAATTCGCGTGGTGCCTGCTTCTCAGGTTTGGCGTCGATCATGATCTGCATGATGGCGTCTTTCTTCGGTGTGAAGGCCAGCAGACGATCGCGCAGATTCTCGATCGTCCAGCCGCGCGGGAACGCGACCGTGATTCCCATCTCCGAGTGATAGAAACGATTGTCGCGCACGATGCCCTGCGCCTTGCTCGAGCCGTAAGCAATACCGTTGATGGTGGTCAGGTATTCGTCGTGGCGCTCGATCCAGCCGCCGGGCGGTGCTTCCTTGATATTGGCCGCTCCCTTCGCTGCCTGTACGGCACGTTCGTCAGGACTCGGATGGCTGGAAAACACGCCGTGATAGAGGCGCGGCTCGCGCCCTTCTTCAGTAGCGCGCTGACGTTCGAATTTTTCACCCGCTTGAAAGACGTTGAAGACCTTGCCGATCGACTCGGGGTTGTAGCCGGCTTTCACCATGTATTTGAGGCCCAGCCGGTCCGCTTCCATCTCGTTCTCTCGGCCATAACCCATCATCCAGGCTTGCGCACCGATGTTGGCGAGCTGGCCGATGGCATTGGATCCCGTGAGAATCGCCGCCGCCATTGCTCCCAGCGACGCGGCCACACCCCGAGTCTGGCGCCGCGCGGGATGGCGTGCAGTGACGTGGCCGATTTCATGGCCAAGCACGCCGGCGAGCTCGGCTTCGGAATTGAGACTCACGAGCAGCCCGCGATTCACATAGACGTTGCAGCAGCCGGTCGTGAACGCGTTGATCGCTTCGTCATCGATGACGAAAAATTTGAATTCTTCGTTCGGCAAGTCGCTGACGAGCGCGACGCGCCGACCGACGAGATTCACGTATTCCTGCATCGCCTGGTCGTCATAGAGGCCGAGACCTTTGACGATTTCCTGGTGATTTTTCTGGACGGTTTTCTTCTCGCCCTCCATGGAGCCGAGAACGACGTTCTTGCCGCCGGTAGCCGGATTGCTGGCGCAGCCGGAGACATACACGCAGATGGCCGCAATGAGGAAGGGGAATAGCCTGATGCGCTTCATTTTATGTAGGTCTCCGCGGGCGGGCCGAGCGCGTATTTAACTACGATATCGCGCTGCCACCACAAGTTCCGGCGGAGGTGCCCCAGCAACGCATAAAGGCGCCCGGAGGCGCCTTTATGAGTGGCATTGAACGCCCGGAAAGTTCGTTAGCGCGTTGCGGCGGCAGCGTACTTCTTGCGGAATTTGTCGACGCGGCCCGCGGTGTCGAGGATCTTCTGCTTGCCGGTATAGAACGGATGGCAGTTGGCGCAGACTTCGACCGCAAGGTCGTGTCCCAGAGTTGAGCGCGTCTTGAACGCATTCCCGCAGGTGCAGGTCACGGCGATTTCTTTGTATTCAGGATGCGTATCGGCTTTCATTGGGTTCTCTCTATCCCGGCGGTCTTTGCCGGCGGGTCACAAGAAAAAGGGCGCGCAGTCTAGCGGGCCATTTGTGGGTTCTCAAGCTCAAAAACCAAGGCGGCTTATCCACAGAATTTGTGGATAACTCTGTGAGTATTGGCTCCGCGCGAAGCCGAAACCGCTTCGATCTGCGTAAATCCGTTAGCTTGGTCAAATAATGACCATTACATTAAATGTCTATTAATCAGTGCTTTACGGCTACTTTATCCTGCAACAGGATTGAAACGTGCCGTAATCCCATTGTTTACGTGCCCGACGAAGGGCATCTGTGCATAAAAGCGCTCTGAGTTAGGGCGGGATTTGTCCGGCTATAGCCGAAGGTTCGGCGTCCGGGAGCAATTCCACCAGTATCTCGTTGAGAAACCGGAAGCCTTTGGGCGTCGCGCGCCAGCTCTTTTGACCGCGCTCCACCAAACCGCGGGCCGTCAGGGTCGAAAGTGCCCGCTCGAGCACGGCGTTCAGGAGCCCGGTGCGGTCCTCGAACAATTCGTCGGCGAATCCTTCGACGAGCCGAAATCCATTCATGGCGAACTCGAACGGCAGATCCCCGATCGCAATCGGCTTTCGAACCAGCTCGAGCGGATCGGCCGCGAGATAGCGCCTTGGCTCGCGAGCCTGCTGCGTGCGGACCGCGAAGCCGCGCGCGGGATAGGAAAGTTTTCCGTGCGCACCGGCGCCAATCCCCAGGTAGTCACCGAACTGCCAGTAGTTGAGATTGTGAACACAGCGTGCGCCCGCGCGCGCGTAGCCAGATACCTCGTATTGCTCGAATCCGGCCTCCACGAGCGTACGCAGGCTGAGATCCAGCATGTCCTCGACGACTTCGTCGGCCGGCTGAACGGGCGGCGCGGCCGCGAACAACGTGCCCGGCTCGATGGTCAGGTGGTATTGCGACAGGTGCGCAGGTTCGAGCGCGAGCGCCGCGCGCACGTCCGCCTGCGCGTCTTCGGCCGTTTGTCCCGGAAGTGCATACATCAGGTCCAGATTGAAATTCTCGAGGCCGGCGGCGTGAAGCTCCTCGGCAGCCCGGCGCGTCTCATCGGCAGAATGAATCCGCCCCAGCAATTTCAATTGGCGTGCATCGAAACTCTGCGCGCCCAGAGAGACGCGCGAAATGCCGGCCGCGCGATATTCAGCGAACTTGCCGCGTTCGATGGTTCCCGGATTCGCCTCCATGGTGATTTCGATTGCGCCCTCGAATCCGAGCGCTGCACGTGCGTGTTCAATGAGCCTGCCGATCGCCGCCGGTGAAAAAAGGCTGGGCGTGCCGCCTCCCAGAAAAATGCTGGTCAGCGGCCTGGCCTCTAGCTCCGGCAGCTGAGCATCGAGGTCGCGCAACAGCGCATCGACATAGCGCTGTTCGGGCAATTCTTCGCGCAACGTGTGCGAATTGAAGTCGCAGTACGGGCACTTCTGCACGCACCAAGGAAAGTGCGCGTACAACGCGAGCGGCGGGGATTTCATGGCCGGGCGCGAAGCAGAGCGAGGAATGCGCGCGCGGCCTGCCCGCGATGGCAGCGCTCGTTGCGCAACTGCGCGGGCATCTCGGCCGCGGTGCTGGTTTCGCCGCGCGGAATGAAAATCGGGTCGTAGCCAAACCCACCGGTGCCGCGCGGCCGATCCGCGATCGCACCTTCCCAGACGCCTTCACCGACCAGCGGCGCTGGATCTTCGGCGCTGGTGACGAAAACGATGACGCTGCGGTAACGCGCGCTGCGCCGTTCCGCCGCTACGCCATTGAGTTCCACGAGCATCTTGCTCAGGTTCTCTTCATCGCTGGCGTTTTCGCCGGCATAGCGCGCCGAGTAGAGCCCGGGGCGGCCGTGCAGCGCATCCACTTCCAAACCCGAATCGTCCGCGATGGCGGGAAGCCCCGTGCGCTGCGCGGCGTTGCGCGCCTTGATCAGGGAATTCTCGAGGAAGGTCTTGCCGGTTTCCGGTGGCGGCTCAATGCCGAAATCCGACTGGCGAACGAGCGCCAGCCCGGACGCATCTAACAACTCTGAAAACTGGCGCAGCTTTCCCGGATTGCCGGTGGCGAGCACCACGCGCTGGCCCTGCATGCGCACGTGCGTCGGCCGCCTCAGGCGGCCGTCCGCACCTCGGTCTGCAGCTGGAACAATTGCGCGATTCCAGCGGCCGCGAGATTGAGCAGGGCATCGAGCTCGTGCCTGCGGAACGCGTGACCTTCGGCCGTGCCCTGGACTTCGATGAAGCCGCCGCCGTTGTTCATCACCACGTTCATGTCGGTTTCGGCGCCAGAATCCTCGGCATAGTCGAGATCGAGCACCGGAACGCCCGCACAGATGCCGACGGACACCGCGGCCACCTGCCCGTGCAGCGGTGACGCCGCGATGAGGCGTTTCGCGATCAACCCGTCACAGGCATCTGCAAGCGCCACATAGCAACCGGTAATCGCCGCGGTGCGCGTGCCACCGTCGGCCTGCAACACATCGCAGTCGAGCGTGACGGTGCGCTCGCCGAGCGCCGCCATATTGGTTATCGCGCGCAGGCTGCGACCGATCAATCGCTGGATTTCCTGCGTGCGACCGCTCTGTTTGCCCTTGGCGGCCTCGCGCGGCGAACGCGTATGCGTCGCACGCGGCAACATGCCGTATTCAGCGGTGACCCATCCCTGGTTCTTGCCGCGCAGAAATCCGGGCACACCTTCTTCGACGGTTGCCGTGCACAGCACGCGCGTGCTGCCGAACTCCACCAGGACCGAACCTTCGGCGTGTTGGGTGAATCGACGCGTGAACTTCACGGCGCGCAGCTCATCGGGCGCGCGGCCGCTCGGACGACCGGCCATCAGGCGTTCCCGATCCAGCGCACCACCGCTGCCGAAGTATTGTCGCTGCCAGCGCCAACGACGCTGACCGAGCGCTCGGCGAGTCGCACCAGCTCGTCGCGCAGCGGCGCGCGTGCCGGCGGAAACGCCCCGCCCATCTCGCCGTCATCGAGCCCGCCCCACAACCCGTCGGAACAAACTAACAAGATGTCGTTGGGTTCGAGCGGTTCGCGCAACCCCACTGACATCTCGGGAATGAAAGGTTCGCCACCGAGGCAGCACTCGACGAAGTTGCGCATGGGATGAGTCAGTGCCTGGTCGGCGGTGATGACGCCCTCGCGCAGCAGAAACTCGACGTGGCTGTGATCGCGCGTGCGTTTGAAGACTTTCCCGCGCCGCAGAAGATAAACGCGGCTGTCGCCGATGTGCGCCCAGAACGCGCTGCCGTTCTGCACCAGGCAGACGGCGCAGGTGGCGCGAGGCCGCAGTTCTATGGGCAGGTTGGCACCGAGCTTCGCGACTTCCTCGTGCGCACGGCCGAGCGTGAGATGCAGGAAGCCCAGCGGATCGAGAATGGGTTGCGGCGTGTGCCAGAACCCTTCGAGCAGCGCCTTGATAGCGGTCTCGGCGGCTTTGGCGCCATCGGAATGGCCACCCATGCCGTCGATGACGACGAGCAGGGCGGAATGTTCCGAGACCGCAACGGACACGCGGTCCTGATTGTCGTTACGACAACCTAGCAGGCTGACTTCGGCGTATTCGATGCGCAAGGCGGGTTAAGGCGTCTGATAAACTGCCGCGCACTTTACCGCACCCCGCTCCCCTTAAGCCGAGAACTTACGCCCATGATCGCCAGCATGACCGGATTCGCGCGACGCGAGCTCGCGGGCAGCTGGGGGACGCTCACCTGCGAACTGCGCAGCGTGAATCACCGCTACCTGGAACCCGGGTTTCGCCTGCCCGAAGAACTGCGCCCGCTCGAGTCAGACTTAAGACAGCTGCTGAGCAAGAACCTCAAGCGCGGCAAGGTCGACTGCACCGTGCACCTGCGAAGCGTCCAGGCGGCCGAACGTGAAATGCGCATCGATACGGCCGCGCTGGCCCGGGTGGCAGCAGCGGTGAATCAAGTTACCCACATCGTGCCGGGCAGCACCGTCGATGCCATCGAGGTCCTGCGCTGGCCCGGCGTCATCGAAACCGCCACGCAGGACTCCGACGCATTGTTAGGCGCGGGTCGCATTGTGTTCCAGCAGACACTCGACGACCTCGGCGCCATGCGCCTGCGCGAAGGCAAACGACTGGGAGAGCTCATCGAGCAGCGCTGCGCCGGTCTCGGCCTGCTGGTCACGCAGGTGCGGGCGCGCTTGCCGGAAATACAGGCTCGCGTGCGCTCGCGCCTGCACGAACGCGTCGCGGAGCTGCTGGCCACGGTCGATCGCGAACGCGTCGAGCAGGAGGTCGTGCTTCAGCTGCAACGTCTCGACGTTGCCGAAGAACTCGATCGCCTCACCGGCCACATCGAGGAAACACGGCGCGTAATGAGCGGCGGCGAGGCCGCGGGCCGCCGCCTCGATTTCCTCATGCAGGAACTCAATCGCGAGGCGAACACGCTGGCGTCGAAATCACAGGACCTGGACACCACGCGTCTCACGGTCGACATGAAAGTGCTGATCGAGCAGATGCGTGAACAGGTACAGAACGTCGAATGAACGCCGCAGCGGCTACGCAACGCGGCTCTCTGTTCGTCATCGCCGCGCCGTCGGGCGCCGGCAAGACCAGTCTGGTGAAAGCGGTACTGGCGCGCGATCCCGCGCTGCGAGTTTCCGTTTCACACACCACCCGCAAGCAGCGCGAGAAGGAAGTCCCCGGCCGCGACTACAACTTCGTCACCGTCGATGAATTCAAACGTCTGCGCGATGCCGACGAGTTTCTCGAGCACGCGCAGGTGTTCGACAACTTCTACGGCACCGGCCGCGCGCAAGTCGAATCACTGCGCCGCGCGGGTCACGATGTCATTCTCGAGATCGACTGGCAGGGTGCCCAGCAGGTTCGCAAGGCGCTGCCAGACTGCAAGTCGGTTTTCATCCTGCCGCCCTCGCGCGCCGAGCTCGAAGCCCGATTGCGCAACCGTATGACCGACAGCGACCAGGTCATCGAGCGCCGCCTGCGCGATTCCATTGCCGATATGTCGCATTACGCGGAATTCGACTGCGTGATCGTCAACGACGACTTTGAAACAGCCGTCGCGCAACTGCTCGCCATCCTGCGCGGCAACCCGGGGTTCTCGGCCAAAAGGCCGGATCTCGCGCCCTTGCTGGCCAATCTGCTGGCCTGATTCGAGCAAATCCCGGCAAAGCCGGGCCGTTTTCCAGTAGACTTTCGTCCCCCCGCAGCTTGTTTCCCGAAAGGCACTATGGCCCGCATTACTGTCGAAGATTGCCTCCCGAACGTCGAAAACATCTTCCAGCTCGTGTTGCTGGCCGCTGCGCGTGCGCGCCGCCTCGCCAATGGCGCCGAACCAACCGTTCCCTGGGAAAACGACAAGCCCACCGTGGTCGCGTTGCGCGAGATTGCCGAAGGCAACATCACGCCCGAGATGCTGCGCGAGCCCGAGCCGCCGCCGCCGG
>JBDTSV010000185.1:0-20136 GCA_039930985.1 Pseudomonadota bacterium | reverse complement strand
CCTGCTTGGGCACGAAGTAATACATCATGCCGAGGAAGCCGGCGGTCAGGAAAAAACCGACGGCATTGTGCCCGTACCACCACTGCACCATCGCATCGACCGTGCCCGCGTACACGGAATAGGACTTGAACAACGACACCGGAATCTCGGCGCTGTTGACGATGTGCAGCACCGCAACCGTGATGATGAAGGCGGCGAAGAACCAGTTCGCCACGTAGATATGCGACACGCGGCGCACCGCGAGCGTGCCGAGGAACACGATGGCGTACGCCACCCAGACGATGGCGATCAACACGTCGATCGGCCACTCGAGTTCGGCATATTCCTTGCCGGTGGTCAGGCCCATCGGTAGCGTGATGGCCGCGAGCACGATGATCACCTGCCAACCCCAGAACGTGAACGCCGCGAGCCGATCGCCGCCGAACAGGCGAACGTGGCAGGTTCGTTGCACCACGTAGTAGGAGGTCGCAAACAATGCCGAGCCTCCGAACGCGAAGATGACGGCGTTGGTGTGCAGCGGACGCAGGCGGCCGTATGACAGCCAGGGAACGCCGAAGTTGAGTTCCGGCCAGAAGAGCAGCGCGGCGATCAGCGCGCCGACCGTCATCCCGACGATGCCCCAGACGATGGTCATCACCGCAAACTGCCGCACCACCCTGTCGTTATAGGTGGCGGCCGAGGGCGGCGCTTCGGTTGCGGTAGTGCTCATGAACGGCTCGTGAAGTTGTTTGGAGACCGATTCAGATTTTCGAGTGTCGGGCTCGACGGCGGAATACGCGCCACTACGCACCGTGCGACGTCCGTCTACGTACGACTACGGATGCATGAGTGAGGCCAAGCGCGATCGCCACCGCGAGCGCTCCTTCCGTGACCAACGTCACGGAAGCAGGAAAGGCGAGCGCGCACAGCACGAGTCCCAGCGGCATTGCCAGTGCGCAGCCGGCATGGGCGGCGAGACAGGCCCGGGCGTGTCCGCGATCGCGCGCGCGCAAGCCTATGCATTGCACGACGAGGCCACCGAGCAGCATTCCGATGATGGCCGTTGGCAGAAGTTCCCAGGTGAATGTCAGCAACGAAGCGAGGGACAGTCCTGACGCACGGCAAGCACTGCGCCAGTTCGTGATGCCGAGATGCGCGCGCTCGTCCCACAGGGCCCCGGCGATGGCGAGACTCATGGGAAGCAACGCCAGTAACACGAAGATCGCGCGCTTCTGGTGCTGCGCATCTTCGAGGACCGCCTGTCCGCGGATGATGGTGAAGCGCTGGTCCACGCGATGCTCCCATGACCTGCAAGCATCTTGCGTTGCCGGCGATTCCCGCGCTTCTGGGCCATCCGCAGGGAAATACGCGTTGCTGCGTATGGCACACTAGTCGCCCATGTTGACCTCCGAACTCGTCCGCAGTGTTCTCGCCTCGACCCCGGACGCGTTGATCATCATCGACTCCGCGGGCAAGATCCTGTTCGCCAACGACCAGATCGCGCACGTGTTCGGGCATTCCAGCGCCGAGATCGTCGGCAGCCCCGTCGAAGTGTTGTTGCCCGAGCGTTTCCGCCACCGCCATGTGAGCCATCGCACTGGCTACACCAGCAATGTGCGAGTGCGTCCCATGGGCATGGGACTCGAACTATTCGGTATCCGCAAGGACGGTACGGAATTCCCGGTCGAAATCAGCCTGAGCCCTATTACCCAGGGCGGCGACGTGATGGTCGCCGCGGCGATTCGCGACGTCTCCGAGCGCAGGCGAGTCGAGCAGGAATTGAAAGAAGCCCGGCGCAGTGCGGAACACGCCAACCTCGCCAAGAGCCGCTTCCTCGCCACCGCGAGCCACGACCTGCGTCAGCCCCTGCAGACCCTGGCGCTGTTGAACGGTGCGCTGCGGCGCATGGTCGACGATCCCGAGTCCCGGGAGGTTCTCGAACAGCAGGAGCAGGCCATCGACGCGATGTCGCGTCTGTTGAGCGCATTGCTCGACATCAGCAAGCTCGAGTCCGGGGCGATCACCATCGATCTCGTCGATTTCGAAGTTGCGGGGCTATTCGAGAATTTACGACGCGATTTCGCGGGCATGGCGGCCAGCAAGGAACTGCGCCTGCTGTTCGACACGCCGCAGGTTCGCGTGCGCTCGGACGCCGCGCTCGTCGGACAATTGCTGCGCAACCTGTTGTCCAACGCGATCAAGTACACCGCGCAGGGTTCGGTCGAACTACATTGTGAGAGGCAAGGCGAGAATCTGCGCATCGAGGTGCGCGACACCGGCGTTGGCATCGCCGCCGACCAGTTGCCGTTTATTTTCGACGAGTTCTATCAAATCGGTGTTTCACCCAACAGCTCGCGTGATGGCTACGGACTGGGATTGAGCATCGTGCAACGCATCGCCAAGCTGCTCGACATGCCGGTATCCGTAAAATCGGTTCTGGGCAGCGGGACGACTTTCTCCATTCAGATTCCCATCAGCCTGAGCAGCGGCCGCGAGCAGGAATCCGATGGCAGACCAGAGAGCGCCAGCGCCGCGCAAGGCGGCGGATACCGACTGCTGCTCGTGGAGGATGAACCAGGCGTGCGCAGTGCCATGCGCATGCTGCTCAAAATCGCCGGATACCGCGTGGTCGCCGCGGCCACGGCGAGCGAGGCATTGGAACATCTGCGCGAGGATGGGGATTTCGACCTCATCGTCACCGATTTTCACTTGGAAAACGGCCGCACTGGAACCGAAGTCATTGGCGCCGCCCGTGAAATGTTCGGCGATGCGCTCAAGGCGGTACTCGTGACCGGCGACACTTCGTCCGCGGTGCGTGAGCTTCCCGGTGATCCGAACCTGCGCATCACCAGCAAGCCGATCAACTCAGACGAGCTCCTCCACCTGATCAAGACCCTGCTTGAGGAATGAAGGTGCGGACTCGCCTGCCTGGCGGGATGCGCAACTGACAGCGCGCACCAGCACGAGGTCGCTCTCCGCGCGTTCGATCATCCGGCTCACGAAATGGTCTTTCAACGAGTGGTGGTGCGCCTCCGCCGACTTCACGCCAAGGACCAGCACGTCGTACTGCCGCACGGCCGTGAGCGCCGGCAGCCGATCCTCGGGCGGGCCGGAAAACATCTGGATGCGTTCGCAGCCGACATGGAATTCCCGCACCAATTGCGCCACTTTGACCGCGCGCTCCATGCGCAAGCGTTCATCGTGTTCTTCCCGTTCGCTGTAGAGAATGTCGAGATTGCCGCGGCAACCGAGAGCAAGAAATCCCGCCGTGTGCAGGATCGAGCGCGCCAGGCGCTCAGCATCTTCGTCGTCCACACCGATGCTGGTTGCAAAACGCGGGGGAACCGCCCACGGAGTCTGACGCACCAGCAAGATGGGAACGGGACATTCATGCGCGAGCTGCCAGTCGCCGGTGGTGACCGATGAATGCGGCGCCTGTCCTGCAACTCCCGCCTTGACCACGAGGTCCGGTTTCACCGCCAGCACGCGCTTGATGATGATCTCGTGCAGCGGTACCGGGCCGCGCGCGACACTGCTCAGCATCACCTGGTCGTAGCCGAGATCCGTGCAACGTTTAGCGAACGGCCGCATTGGCACGAACTCCGGAACCATCAGTTCGACGCGCGCTCCGAACCGCCGCGCCAGCGCTACCGCCTTATCGAGCACCACTTCGCCATTTTCCGGGCTATCGATCACTGCCAGAATGTAGGTGAGCTTTTCCATCATCGATCCGACGTGCACGCCTGGCAGGCGGTGGTGTACGGCACGACTTGCATGCGATCCGGCTCGATCTCCTTGCCGCAGCACTCGCACAGCGCAAATGTGCCCTCATCCATGCGCGTCAGTGCGCTATCGAGGTGGGTGAGTTCGGCGCTGGCGGATTTCTCGACGGCGCGCAGGACTTCGTCGTTCTGCTCGAGCATCGCGATATCGAAGAAGTCGTCCGGCGATTCACCTGCTTCGTGGCGCAGATGTCCGCGCACTTTCGACAGGCGCTCGCGAAGCTGCGTGGAGCGCGACAGCAGCGAGCCACGCAGGACGCGAATACTTTCGTCGGAATAGGCGGTCGTGGCGGTGTTCATGGTGGCAGCGTGACTTGTTGGCGCGGCAGGCAACATTCGCCCCGTTACCTACCGCGTCAGGAATATTGCGTACTCCGCCGGGACCTGCGTAAACCCATAATTGCCTGATGTTTTCACGCGAAACACTGGCGCTCATGGACGCCGCCGTCGACGCGGTGATCGTGATCGATCATCGTGGCCGGATTACGGCTGTCAATCATGCGACCCAGCGCACATTCGGATATCGCACCGATGAGTTGCTGGGCCTCAACGTGAGCATGCTCATGGCGGAACCCGATCGCAGTGCGCACGACGGATATCTCGCCCGCTACCTGGAGACCGGCGTGGCCAGGATCATCGGCATCGGCCGCGAGGTCACCGGGCAGCGCAAGGATGGGACGCTGTTTCCCGCGCGTCTGTCCGTCGGCCAGATGCAACAGAGCACTCCACCGCGATTCGTCGGCGTGGTGCGCGACATCACCAGCGAACAGGAGGCGACCGCCGATCTCAAGCTGCAGCGAGATCGTGCAAACGCATTTCTCGAACTGCATGAATCCATACTGCTCGAGCTCGACGCCGAGCGGCGTGTCCGCCAGGTGAATGCGCGTGGTACCGAGCTGCTCGGTGCACCGGCGGCGGGAATTCTCGGTAGGGACTGGCTCGATTTCATCCGCGGCGATAGTGAACGCGAACGCGCCCTGATGATGCTGGCGAGCACGCTCGCCGGTGGCAGCACGCGCGGACGCGAATTCGATGCCGTCGACGCGGCTGGCGTGCATCGACGCATCAGCTGGCGCGGCATTGCGCTGCGCACGGCGAACGGCGCTCCCGCGGGCTGGCTATGCTCGGGCACGGACATCACCGACTGGGCACGTCGGGAAGAAGAGGCGCACCTTGCCCAGGAGCGGCTGACGCGAGTGGCTCGTCTGGCGACCATGGGCGAAATGACTGCCGGCATCGCCCACGAACTCAACCAGCCCTTGACGGCGATCACCACATACGCGCGCGCCTGCGAGAACTACCTCGCGATGGACTCCCCCGATCACGCCGAGCTGCGGGAAGCCGTGCGCGAGATCGCCGCCGAGGGATTGCGGGCGGGTTCGATCATTCAACGACTGCGAAAACTGGTGCGCCCGGACGGGCACGACGAGCGCGCGCTCGCCGACGTCAATGCGCTCATCAATGAGCTCCAGGTGCTGATGCAGGCGGAAGCACGCGCCTACGGCACTCGCCTGTGCCTGGCGCTGTCGCCCAACCTGCAGCGTGTCAATGTCAATGGGGTCCAGATCCAACAGGTGGTCCTCAACCTGCTGCGCAATGCATTCGAGGCGCTCGCCGAACGGCCGGCCGGGTCACGCGAAGTCACGATCACGACGGTTCAGACCATCGGCAGGCAAATCGAGATTCGCGTCGCCGACAATGGACCGGGCGTCTCTGCCGCCATCGCCGAAAGATTGTTTGAGCCGTTCGCAACCACCAAGAAGGCCGGCACCGGGCTCGGCCTAGCCATCAGCCGTACCATTGCCCAGGCGCACGGAGGTATTATCGGCCTGCGCCCTGGCCTGCCCAGCGGGGCCTGTTTCTATCTACACCTGCCAGTGGCGGAGAACGGCGCAGCATGAAGAACGAGAGTGCCATGGTCATGGTGGTCGACGACGACGCCGGGGTGCGCAATGCCATGCGCTCACTGCTCAAGTCGGTCGGCCTCAACTCGACGCTGTATGCGTCGGCGCAGGAGTTCCTCGCCACCTATCAACCCTCGCAAAAGGGCTGCCTGGTGCTCGACATCCGCATGCCCGGCATGAGCGGCCTCGAGCTGCAGCAGCAACTCATCCTGCGCGGCGCGGTCATTCCGATCATCTTCATGAGCGGCCACGGCGACATTCCCATGGCAGTCGAAGCCATGCAGCATGGCGCCTTCGATTTCCTGCAGAAACCCTTTCGCGACCAGGATCTGCTCGATCGCATCCAGCGCGCCATTGCCAGGGACGAACTGCTGCGCAAATCCCTGGGCGAGCACGCGCGCATCCGCACGCATCTCGATTCACTGACCCCGCGTGAGCGCGAGGTGCTCGATCTCATGACGCAGGGAAAGCAAAACAAAGTCATTGCGCAGGATCTGGGCGTGAGCCCGCGAACCATCGAAATTCATCGCGCTCGCGTCATGGAAAAGATGAACGCGCAGTCGGTCGCTGAACTGGTGCGCATGATGCTCGATCTCAACCACTCCGCGGCGCCCCCTCGTTGACAGCAGACCCCCGGCATCGCCGGTGGCACGTCGCCGCGCGCACCAGCGACGGCATCGAATACCGCATTCGTCCGATCGAGCCCGAAGATGTGGAGCGCGAACGCGCGTTTTTTGCCACTTTGAGCATCGAGTCGAAGTACTTGCGCTTCATGCATTGCATAGGCGAGCCGACCGAGGAGTTCGTCCGCCAGCTCGTGCTCGTCGACTACCACCGCACGATGGCACTGGTGGCGGTGTTCGGGGCAGGCGCGAACGAAAGATTCATCGGCGTTGCCCGCTATGCCGCCGACGACAGTGGCGAGGATTGCGAGTTCGCCGTCGCCGTGAGCGATGACTGGCAATGCCGCGGAATCGGCACCACGCTCACGCCGCTGTTGTTCGACTACGCGAAAGCGGCGGGATTCAAGACCATCTACGGCACAGTGATGGCCAACAACCAGCGCATGATCGAGCTGGCCGAGTGGCTGGGCCTGACCATCGACCGCTCCGCCAACGGGCAAGCTGAACTGCGCGCCACGCGCCGCCTGAACTGACCGCGTTCGCGCCTCAGACTTCGCCGCATATGCGGCCATGGACCGCCGTCAGACGTTCCATCGCTCGCGTCATGAGCTCGAGGGTTTCCTGTTGTTTGGCCATGAGCGCGAGCATCTGCTCACTGCGCAGCGAGTCCAGCTTCTCATGCAACGCCATGATTTCGATCTCCGCCTTGAGATTCACCTCGTAGTCATGGCCCGCCATGAGCCGATCCTTGGTCGACTGGCGGTTCTGACTCATCATGATGATCGGCGCCTGTAGCGCGGCGACCATCGACAGCAGCAGGTTCAGGAAAATGAACGGATAGGGATCGATGGGATGCGCGGCGAAAAACCTGGTGTTGGCCAGCGCCCAGACCAGCAGGAATACGACAAACAACGAAATGAAAGTCCACGAGCCGCCAAACCTGGCGACCCGATCGGCGAGCCGGTCGCCGACCGTCGTTGGATCGTGTAGCGCTTCCGCCGGCTCGCTGCTCAGGCGGCGTTGAGTCACGCGCTCGAGCGCGCGGCGTTCCATGGGCTTGAGGCTGTCAGGATGGCGCCCGAAGGCGCGCAGGGCCGACTGCATCAGATCGTGCGAGGAATTCTGGCTCATGCGGTCATCTTCACATGCGCGGTTTGGCCTCGCAGTACACGAGAGCGCGCATCTGATTACGCAATGATGCGTATGCCGCAGGCGCGGGGCGCATGTGAGCATGAACGCATCCGGGAAAACCCCATCGAGGAACGTCATGAGCAACCATTTTCATGCGCTGGTCTGGCTGGACCATCGCGAAGCGAAAGTCTTTCATTTCAACGATGACGAATCCGACCTCGAGCGCGTGCTGAGCAGCCACCCCCACCTGCATCTGCATCACAAGGCCAATTCAGGCGACAGCGGCCACGCGCCCGTCGACAAGAAGTACCTGAAGCGTGTCAGCGAGGCACTGGCGCATGCCGGCGCCATCCTGATCACGGGACCGTCGAGCGCGAAGACGGAGCTCGCCAGTTTCATCAAGGAGCACGACGCGAACCTTGCCGGCCGGATCTCGGGCGTCGAGACGCTCGACCATCCGACCGACGGCGCGTTGCTGGCGCTGGGCCGCAAGTTCTTCCACGCCGACGATCGCATGCGGACGCAAATACATAGTTAGAGCGCCTCGCTACGCCAGCAGCCGTCGTCCCCAGGCGCGCTTCAGGAGCTCGAGAACCGACAGCAGCACCACGGCGACGGCCAGGCAGATCGCCAGGCTTTGCGGCGGCAGCGCGCCGAGTCCGAAGAAGCGGCGCGCGCCCGGCCAGGACAGGATCGATCCGATGATGGTCGCGGCGATCCCCAGCCCCCACCAGAGCGTGCGATTCGGCCGGCCGAGCGCCGCTCGCACTGACGGACTGAAAGTACGGTTCACGAAGATGAGCGTGACGTTGGCGCAGACGAGCGCGATGAATGTGAGAGCCCGCACTTCCTCGGAGCCGAGGCCAGACCGCAATGCGCCGATGAACACTGCCGCCACGATGGTGAGCGCCAGCGCGCCTTGCGTCAGGCTCCAGCCGATGAGCGACCGCGACAGCAGCGTGCTCGTGGCGCTTCGCGGCGGACGATTCATGACATCGCGTTCCTCGCGCTCGGCTTCGAGCACCACCGAGCAGGCCGGATCGATGATGAGCTCAAGCAACGCGATCAGCATCGGCGTGAGCATCAGCGGCGAATCGAAGAACAACGGCAACAGCGCCAGTCCGGCGATGGGCACGTGGATGGCCAGAATGTAAGCCATGGCCTTGCGCAGATTGTCGTAAATGCGCCGTCCGAGACGCACCGCGCCGACGATTGAACCGAAGTCGTCGTCGAGCAGTACGATCGATGCGGCCTCACGGGCAACGTCGGTGCCCCGCCCGCCCATGGCGATGCCGATGTGGGCCGCCTTGAGCGCCGGCGCATCGTTCACGCCATCTCCGGTCATGGCGACAATTTCGCCGGCGGCCTTGAGCGCGCTGATGATCCGCAGCTTCTGCACGGGCGCGATGCGGGCAAAAACCGATATGCGCGCCGCACTCAGCGCCAGCGCCGCATCGTCGAGCGCATCCAGGTCGGCACCCGTCAGGAACTCTCCTCCCTCGATACCCGCCTGCCTCGCAATGGCCAGCGCCGTCGTGGGGTGATCACCCGTGATCATCAGCACGCGAATTCCCGCCGAGCGGCACTGGCGCACTGCGTCAGGTACCGATTCGCGCAGCGGATCCGCGAAGCCGAGTAACCCGGCCAGCTCGAATGCGAAACCTCCGGCGCTTTCCGGCAAGCTGACAGCATCGGAACTCCCACGTGCCACGGCGAGCACGCGCATGCCACGTTGCGCCAGCGAATCGACATCGTTCCTGAGCTTCGCCAGCTCCGCGGCCGGCAGTGCGCACAACGCCGCGATTGCCTCCGGAGCGCCTTTCGCCGCAACGACCATTTCTTTGCTGCCGTCGATACGCCAGACGTTCGTGACTGCCAGCAGATCCGCTCGCAACGGATACTGTCGAAGCAGGTCCGCGGTACTCCGCTCGATTTGCGCCGCCGTCAGTACCTGCTGCAGCGAACGCTCCATGGGATCCACGGGGTGAATGTCGCTGGCGAGTACCGCCGTCTCCAGCAATCGCGCCAAGCGCGACGATCCGCCGATGCGCGGCACGCCATCGACCTTCTCCCAGCGCTCGTCGCCGGACTGCAGCCACGCCACCGACATCAGATTTTGTGTCAGCGTACCGGTCTTGTCGGTGCACAGCACGGTCGCCGCACCCAGGCTTTCGATGGCCGCCGCACGCCGCGTGAGCACCCGGGTGCGCGACAGCCGCCACGCCCCCATCACCATGAATACGGTGAGCACCAGCGGAAATTCCTCCGGCAGCAAAGCCATGCCGAGCGCGATCGCGCCTAACAAGGCGTCGAGCCAGGAATGTCGCAGCAACCCATAGCACAGGAACGCGGCGACGCTGAGCGCAAGGCCCACGGCGCCGAACACCAGCACCATGCGCCGCGTTTCCCGCGCAAGCCGTGGCTGCTCGGTGGTAATGCTGGAAAGCGACTGGCCGATGGCGCCAACTGCGCTGCGAGAACCGGTGGCCATGACTCGCGCCAGGCCGCCGCCGTGAATGACGAGCGTTCCGGAAAACACCTTGGCCGGATCCTCGCCCACCGGCGCACCCGCGGTCGTCGCTGCCCGCGTCGCGCGCTTGAGTACTGGAACGGATTCGCCCGTCAGCAGCGACTCATCGATCTCGACGTGATCGCCTTCGACGAGCAGACCATCGGCGGGCACGCGGTCACCCTCGCAAAGGACGATGACATCGCCGGCTACGACCTCGCGACCCGGGATCCGGATGCGCTGGTCATCGCGTATCACCAGGGCGCGCGGGCTGGTCAGGTCGCGCAATGCGGCGAGTGCCTTGTCGCTGCGGCCCTGCTGGATGACGGCGATGGAAACCGAGAAGGTCGCGAAGACGAGCAGCAGCAGTGCCTCGCCGAGATCACCGACTGCCGCGTAGACCGTGGCTGCGGCCACGAGCAACGCGAACATTGGTTCGCGAATCACGCCGGCGACCAGCCGGAGAATGGATCGTTTCGAGGTGGCGGCGAGCTCGTTCGGTCCGTCGCGCAACAGGCGTTCCCGTGCTTCGCGTGAACTCAGCCCGGCGGGCGTGTCGCGTTGCACTGCCGGTTCCGCCGCGCTCAACGGCCAGTGGTGCGGGGCGGCAATTCCTGCGCGATCGACGCACCGTGGGCCATCAACGGCAGCAACAGCAGGCAAAAGGCGTTGAGTTTGCGGCGGGTTTTCAAAGGTCAGATGTCTTCGGTAACGAGCAGTGGACTCACGAAACCCTCGGGCTTGAGGACCAGTAGATCACACTCGATGCCCTCGAGGACCCGCGCGGCGGTGCCGCTGGCGGCGGACCCCGGCCATTGTCCGCGGGCGGCGGCGCCCAGAACCAGGATGTCGGTCTGGCGCTCGATGGTGTGGGCGATGACTCCCGGGGCCACCGCGCCTTCGACGAAAGACACCGGCATGGCGGAGGTCAAACTACTCGCGCCCGCTGCCACGCGCTCCACGTCTTCGCGGGCGGCGCCGTGGGCGCGCGTGCGCTCGAGGGGCGGAACCGGCTCGCCGGGAAGATGCGGCGGCGTTTGCAGCACGTGGAAGATGTCGACGCGTCCTCGCATGGCGTTCGCCAGCAGGCAGCCGGTGACGATCAGGTTTTCATCGAGTGTCTCGGGGCGATCCGCCGGATGGCAGGGATCCGCACCGATACTGACGCACGGATGCGCGGACCAGGTTTTCGGCCGCACCAGCAGCAGTGGCACGGGTATCAGGCTCATGAGCATCAGGTCGGTCTGCGTGACCGGACTCTGCGCGAGGGCGCTGTGCCGGTGCGCGTCCTTGACGACGAGGCCGGGCTTCGTACGGATCACGTGCTGGGTGATGCCCCGTTCGAGCGGCGCGTGCCACTGGTATTCGACACTGACGATCAGCCCGCGCTCACGCAGTGGCGCCGCAAGGTCGGACAGCTGCTCCAGCAGGTTACGCCGCCGTTGCTCGCGGTCCGCAGGCTCGACGTCGCAGATGAAGAGTTCGATGGGGCTGCCGAGGCCGACAGCAATGCGTGCCGCCTTTTCGATGCAGGGATGCTCGGTCGCGGTTGGATCGACGATGACGAGAATCCGTTCGATTGCCACAGCGGGCCGCTCCCGAGTCGCGTCGTCAGCTTCCCGCATCGATCGCCTGCCTTGCATGGTCATCGCCGCCTCCGCTGGTTGATGAGAGTTGTACCAACTGGCGCCGCCCGCTCATATACGTGGCAGACCTCACGGCCGTGAGGAATGCTCCTGGCTTCACTCACCGGACGTGGTTTCATGCTGCCAGCCGATCCGCGCCAGGAAATCCGTGAGTCCGGCCACGTCCTCGAATGCGAAGGGAGCGAATCGCTTGCGATGCGAGCGCGTGAGCGGCAGACGCCGGCCATCGACCGCGTCGTAGATCTGCCGCGCCAGATACGCCGCGTGCTGCCCGGAAAGGCGCGGGATTTCCCTGATATCGTCGCCCTCGCCCTGTGCGCCGTGACAGCCGGCGCAGCCCGCCGCGTACAGGCGTGCACCGCGTTCGACGTATTGGCCGTCGCCGATCTCTCGGGCGCCATCGCGATCGAGCCGGCTCACGAACCAGGCCACATCGGCGATGTCCTGTACTTCCGGAATGGTGTCGTGGTTCGTCGCGACATCCTCCATCCGGTAATCCCAGCGCTTGCCGCGGCGAAAATCCACCAGCTGCCGCACCAGCACCCGGTAGTGCTGGCCGGCGATGCGTGGCGTGGAGTTGTCGATGACGCCGCCGGCGTCGGCGCCGTGGCAGGCCGTGCATTGTGCAAACAGTTCCGCGCCGTGCGCCGCATCCGGCTTGCGGGAGACGACCTCGGCGAACTCCTGCCGCACCGAAGTGGCGGCGAGCGCCAGCAGCGGAACGGCCAGCACCACGAATCCCGGTAGTTTGAGTTTGTTGATCATGTGGTGGAAACCATCATTCCCCAATCTCCATGGGCGCTCATATACGTGTGAGACCGTACGCAGTTCTCCGGAGGCCACTACGCACGCTTGCGCATCCCCGCGTCGGCGCGAGACGCCTAAATTGCACGCATGCCAGGCGACACCGTATTTCATGCCGCCGGCCTCACGAAGGTGTACCAGGTTGGCGAGGTGCCCGTGCATGCACTGCGCGGGGTGAGCTTCGACATCGCCTCAGGGGAGTTCGTCGTGCTGCTCGGACCCTCGGGCAGCGGCAAGTCGACGCTGCTCAATATCCTCGGCGGCCTCGATGTGCCGAGCGCCGGCACCGTGTGCTGGCGCGATCACGACCTGTCGCACGCCAGCGAGAAGGAGCTGACCCGTTACCGGCGCGAGCATGTCGGGTTCGTGTTCCAGTTCTACAACCTCATCCCGAGCCTCACGGCGCGTGAAAACGTCGAGCTCGTGACCGACATCGTTCCCTCGCCCATGGTGCCCGCCGACGCTCTGGCGCTGGTGGGTCTCGCCGAACGACTCGATCACTTTCCGGCGCAACTGTCCGGCGGCGAGCAGCAGCGCGTGGCCATCGCCCGCGCGCTCGCGAAACGCCCGGAGTGTCTGCTGTGCGATGAGCCGACCGGCGCGCTCGACATCGAGACCGGCCGCATGGTGCTCGAGGCGCTGGTGCGCGCCAACGAGGAGCTCGGCACGACCACCATCGTGATCACCCACAACGCGACGATTGCCGGTCTCGCGCACCGCGTGATCCAGCTGGCGGACGGGCGTATCGCCTCGTCGCACGTCAACACGCAACGCCTCAGCCCCGCGGAACTGCACTGGTGAGAGCACTCGACCGCAAGTTGCTGCGCGACCTGTGGCGCCTGCGTTCGCAGGTGATCACCATCGCACTGGTGGTGGCGAGCGGCGTCGGCGGCTACATCGGCTCGCTGTCGGCGCACGCTTCCCTGGCGAGTCTGCGCGACGATTATTATGAATCCGCGCGTTTCGCGCACGTGTTCGCGCCGGTCCGGCGCGCACCGCGGGCGCTGCTGAACCGCCTGCGCGCAATACCCGGCGTGCTCGATCTCGACATGAGTGTGGCGGCGGCCACCACCATCACCGTTCCAGGCGCGATCGACGTCATGACCGGACAGATCGTCTCGCTGCCTGCACGGCCGGACGTCGGCATGAATCGCGTGGTACTGGCGCGCGGCCGCTGGGTCGAACCCGATGACGCCTCGGGCGTGCTCCTCAGCCAGTCATTCGCGCGCGCGCGCGGCATCGTGCCCGGCGATCGCCTCTCGATTCTCATGAACGGCCGCTATCAAAGCGTGCGCGTCAACGGAATCGCGCTGTCGCCCGCGTATATCTTCGCGGCTTCCCAGGGCGGCTTCGCCGACGACACGCGCTTTGGTGTGCTGTGGATGCCTGAGGAACGACTGGCCGCCGCCTATGACTTGCGCGGCGCATTCAACCTGTTGTCGGTACGGCTCGATTCCAGTGCGGACCCCGTGCACGTCATCGGCGCGCTGGACCGCTTGCTCGCGCCGTACGGCGCGATCGGCGCCTACGCGCGCAAGGATCAGCTCTCGCACAAGATGCTGACGCAGGAGATCGAAGAGCAGCGCGTCTTCGGTACCGTGCTGCCTGCGGTGTTCTTAGCCGTTGCGGTGTTCCTGCTGCACGTGCTCATCAGCCGCCACATTGCAACCGAGCGAACGCAGATCGCCGCGCTCAAGGCCATGGGGTATGGCGACCGGACGATCGGCGCCCACTACTTCGCCTTCACCGCGGCGACGGTCGTCCTCGGCGTGGCGATTGGCCTCGGCGTCGGCATTGCATTCGGGCGATGGATGACCGGACTGTACGCGCGCGTATTTTCCTTTCCGGAATTTCGCTTCTCGCTCGAAGCCTGGGTGGTCAGCTCCGCGGTATTGCTGGCCGCATTTGCCGGAATCGCGGCAACGTTGACAGCAGTACGCGCCGTCATTCGCCTGCCGGCCGCCGAGGCGATGCGTCCGCCGGCGCCGGCCCACTTTCATCGCACCCTGCTCGAGCGCCTGCGCCTGGGTCGGTTGCTGTCAGCGCCCGCACGCATGGTAGTGCGCGAGCTCGAACGGCGGCCGTTGCGCGCGGTGTTGACGACACTCGGCATCGCGAGTTCCGTCGCCATTATCATCGCCGGGACCTGGTGGGGCGACGCGTTCGACAGCCTGGTCGACGCGGAACTGTTCCGCCGCGATCGTGCCGACGTGATGATCGCGCTCAATGAGCCGACGCAGATGAGCGGTCTCGGCGAAATCCGGCGTATGCCGGGGGTGTTGACCGCGGAAGCCGCGCGCACCGTGCCGGTTCGCCTGCGCCACGGCTCGCGCGAATATCGCACCGCACTCATCGGCATCGAGCCCGGCGCGAATCTCAAGCGCGTCCAGGACGCCAACTACCGCAACTTGCCGCTGGTGCCCGGCACATTGATTCTCAACGACCGCCTGGCGCGCGCGCTCGACCTGCGTCCTGGCGACAGCGTCGACGTCGAGCCGCTCGAAGGCACGCGCCGCGTGCGACGCATGCACGTGACCGCGGAATCCGGCGATCTCATGGGCATGTACGGCTATCTCACACGCCGCGACGCCGCGCGCCTGGTCGGCGAGGGGGACACGTTCAACTTCGCGAGAGTGCGACTCGACGCGACGCAGGACGCCGCGTTCTTCGAGCGTGTGCGCAATACGCCGCGCATCGCCGCGGCCGGCGACAAGCGCCGCATGGTCGCGCACTTTCGCGCCACCTCGCAGCACAACCTGCTGATGTTCGCGGCGATCCTGTCGACGTTCGCCATGTGCATCGCCGTCGGCGTGGTCTACAACAGCGCGCGCATCACGCTGGCCGAGCAGTCGTGGGAACTGGCGACGCTGCGCGTCATGGGATTCACGCGCGCGGAGGTGTCGTGGACATTGCTTGGGCAGATCGCCGCGCAGATGCTCATCGCATTGCCGATCGGCTGGTTCGCCGGCACGGCGCTCGCCGCATTGATCCTGAAGCTCATCTCCGCGGAAGAATTCCGCATTCCCTTCGTCGTCGATTCGGGGACCTACACGCTCGCGAGCCTCGTGATGCTCGGGGCCGGAATCGTGACCGCCTTCATCGTGCGCAGACGGATCGACCAGCTTGATCTCATCGGCGTGCTCAAGACCCGGGACTGACATGACACACAAGAAATGGATCTTCGGCATCGTGGCAGGCGCGCTCGGCGGCGCCGCGCTTTTCTGGCTGCTGCGACCCACGCCGGTGCTGGTGGAGATCGCGCAGGTGGATCGCGGTACTTTCACCTTGCTGGTCGAAGAAGACGGCATCACGCGTGTGCGCGACCGTTTCGTGGTGGCCGCGCCGGTCGCGGGCATGCTCATGCGCCCTGCTTTGCGCGTCGGCGATCGCGTGCGGCGTGGAGACGCGGTCGCGGTCATCGTGCCGAATGCCGCGCAGATGCTCGATGCGCGCACCCGCGCCGAACTCGCGGCTCGCATCCAAGCCGCGGCGGCGCAGGCGTCGCGCGCGCGGTCGCTGGTGCGGCAGACCGAAGCGGCCGCTTTTCAGGCGGAGAACGAACACCGGCGGATCGAGGAGCTCGGCAAACAGGGCTACGCGTCGAAGACCGAGCAGGAGCGCGCGGCGGTGACGCTCGAACTGCGGCGCAAGGATGCCGAGGCCGCCCATTTTGAGGCCGATGCCGTCCAGCACGATCTCGAGCAGGCGCGCGCGGCATTGCGTCAGGGCGAATCGCTCCGTGATGGCAGCGGGGCGCGCAATGCCTGGACGATGCTCGCGCCCATCGACGGCGTCGTGTTGCACGTCAACCAGGAGAGCGAGATCGCGCTCGGGGTCGGCGCTCCGATTCTCGAGCTCGGCGACTTGCGGCGCCTCGAGGCGCGCATCGACGTGTTGTCGACCGAGGCCACGCGTATCCAGGAACAGGCTTTCGTCGAGCTCGACGCGGGCGGCGTACGGCTTGCCGGACGCGTGCGGCGCATCGAGCCATCGGGCTACACGAAAGTGTCGGCGCTCGGCATCGAGGAGCAGCGCGTCGACGTGCTGGTGGACTTCCTGCCCAATCCGGCCGCGCTCGATCGCGTGGCCGACGGTTACCGGGTCGATGCGTCGATCGAGGTCGCGCGCGAAGAAAACGCGTTACGCATCCCACTGTCCGCACTCTTTCGGCATGGCGAGGAATGGGCGACTTTCCGCGTTGAGGACGGCCGCGTCCGCCTCACGCCGGTGAAGGTCGGACAGCGCGGTGAAGAGGTTGCGACGGTGCTCGGAGGCATCGAGGCGGGAGCCACGGTGATCGCCTATCCCAGTGACGCGGTGCGCGACGGCGTGCGGGTGCGTACGGACTGAGAATTTCTTTACGGGTGGGGCGCGCGCTGTATCGATGCCAGGTATTGCACGAGACGGTCGACGCGCTCGGTCGCCTGTTGATGCGCGATGCGATCGTCGCTGTCCTCGCCGAAGAATTCGTAACCCCACACCGGCATGTGGCGCGGTCCATGCGCGGCGAGGGGCGCCTGCCCGTCGATGATCCGGAAAATTTCCAGCGCCGGAAACCCGCCGCCACGCCGCTCGGCAATACGCGTCAGATCGGGCACAGCCACCGTGCTGAACGGCGCGACCGGGCCGTGCCCTTGCGCGGTCTCGCCGTGACAGCTCGCGCAATGCCGCTGGAAAAGTTCCTGGCCCGAATTTGCCGCTCGCTCAGCCGGGCGCATGGCGGAACAGGACGCGACGGCGATGCCCAGCAATGCGATCGCTCCCAGGCTGCGAAGTCGCCACATCCGCGACATCACTCCACGAATCGCGGCAGATCGCCGCGCGCCAGCGCAGCATCGATCTCCACTTCGGAGGCGAGCCAGTCATCAACCTCGTGGCCCGGTTCGAATTCGCGGTGCGCGGATCGAAAATACGCCGATTCGGCGATCATCGCCTTACGCTGCTCCGGTTCGAGGTAGGCGGAGCTGCGGGTCACGATGGAATTGCTGGGCGGTTGGGTGACGCGTGGGCGCTTGCCGGTGCGACTCCTGACGGCGCGGGCGGTGACGGCACCCGACTTGATGGCATCGCCCTTGAGGACGCGGTCAGCGAGCGCGTGGCCAGCGTCAGCAGCATTGCGGTTGGTTCGATCGTTCATGGGATCCATCCTTGGGAATGACAAACTACCAGGCGGCCACTCAGCCGAAGGCGCCAGCGGATTTCAGGCCCAACTTCTTCAGAACGTACGCAACGGGGCAATACCCCGTGAACGCCGACTGCGCGAGGTTGAAGCCGACGATGGCCGCCAAGGCCAGCCAGTACGGGCCGACGAAATAAGCGAGCGCCAGGCTCGCCAGGATCAGGACGCCGGCGAAGGCAAAGACAACCCGTTCGATCGACATTGTCAGTCTCCTCTCGCCGCGCCGAGGATGGCGTCGAGCCTTGCGTTGGCCGGCGCCGGTGGTTTGCGCATCTGCGCAACTGCAAGCGATTCCTTCTGCCACTCATGCCGCCGCATGTGCTTGCTCCTGGCCGTCTGTCGGGCACGTGTGTCCGACCTTCAGCGCCTCGACGAAGGCGGAAATCTTCCCCTCGTAGAGCGCCGGGGTCTTGAGGTCGCCGTAGTCGAACCCCGCGAACGCCACGGCCCGGCGTCCCGCCAGCTGCTCCATGGCGGGCACCACCTTCTGCGCCGCCGTCGAACCGGAAGTGGTGAAGAACGCCATCTCGTTGAACCTGCCGCGGTTCAGACGTAGATAGGCCCTTACCGCGGGCGTCATCTTGCCGGCCCAGATCGGCGTACCGATCAGCGTCAGCGCATAGTCGCCCGGATTCCTGTCGAGGTCGGTGAGCACGGCCGGCCGCTCGCGAATGCTGTCGTGCACCGCTCGCACATAGCCGAGCAATCCCCGCCGGTTCCCGGCCTCGCCTATCTTCTCGCGCTCGGCACCGAGCCGTGACGCAAGATCGTCGGCCACTCGTTCGGTGTTGCCGCTCAGGGAGTAGTGGACGACGAGAATGCGCCTGGCGGTAGTCACGGTCTTATGGCCGAAGCGATTTCTCGACGCGCTGTTCGTTGCGAATCGCGCCGGCAAGATTCTGCAGGTCGCCCGAGATCGCATCGAGCACGTCATCGAGCGACAGCACGCCGTCGAGTTCTCCGAGCGAGCCGACCACCGGCAGTCGGCGCACACCGATGCGGCGCATTTCCTGCGTGGCCCTGGCGACCGAATCAGCCCTCGTGACCGTCACCGGCTTGGCGGTCATGACGTCGCGCACGGTGACCGAGCTCGGATCCACACCGCGGGCGACGATGCCGACGACGATGTCGCGATCGGTGAGTACGCCGATGGGCCTCACGATGTCGTCGTTGAAGTCAGTTTCGGCAACGACCAGGTAGCCGATATGGTGTTCTCTCATGAGCTGCGCGGCGGCCATCACATCGTCCGTCGGCCGGATGGTGATCGGGTTGCGGCGAGTGATATCTGCAACGTCCATGGAATTTCCTTTCGGGTCGTCGGTGCGGTCAACGCCGATGCTCGAAATTCTAGGCGCTGTCCCGCGGGCGCTGCGTCAGTAGTTTTGCGCATGCCGCGACGGGTGGCGCGGGCCTGCCCGCGCCGGTCGGTGATGCGCACGCATTCCTTGCCGATTGAAATCCGCAGGACTACGGACTCTCAGGGGGTCAGGGGGTCAGGATCTCCCGCACGGAAGCCGCCACGAGCGGAGCCACGTCGATTCCGTTGCTGGCATGCGCGACCGTGTTCGTGCTCACCAACCGCACCGCTCCGGCCGCCCTGATCGCGGACTCGGCCTCCGGCGCCAGCACCGCATGCACCACGATGCAAGTCGCGGGCGAGGCCTGAACGCGCTGCAGTGCCTTGAGTGTCTCGACGATCGTCCGCCCCGTGGATGCGATGTCGTCGACGATCACCGGCGATCGATCGGCAAGCGGCGCCGGATCGGGAAGCGTCACCGCCACCTGGTGATCCCCGCCACGTGTCTTCGCGAGCGTGAGCCACGGTGCCGACAGCAGCCGCGCCAGTTCGCGCGCCCACTGCGCGCTCTCGTCATCCGGACCGACGAGCACGGGACGCGGCACGTTGGCGGCTATCCACTCGGCCATCGCCGGCATGGAGGAAACGCACCGCGCCGGAATCGAGAATGTTGCTTCGAGCGAGGCCAACCGGTGCAGGTGCGGATCCACCGTCACCAGCCAGTCGAACGTCTCCGAGAGAAAACGCGCATACGACAGAGCGCTTACCGCCTCGCCGGCATGAAATTGCTTGTCCTGGCGCATGTACGCGAGGTACGGCGATACCAGCCCGACGCGCCGTGCGCCGAGCGAGCGCGCCGCGTCCGCCGCGAAACGCAGCGGCAGCGCCTTGTCGTTGGCGCCGCGTCCGCCGCCGACGATGATCACCTCGCGACGCGCGCAGTCGCCGTCGAGCCGCACGCGCGTCTCGCCATCGGGGAAGACATGCGTATCGATGAGCGCGTGTTCGGCGCCGAGCGCCGCGGCGAGCTTGCGACCGAAAGGTTTGTTGTCCGGAAATGAAAAGCAGATGCCGGTCATGACATCGACAGCTCGATGGTTCCCGGATGCTCGCGGTGATAATGCAGCGCGTAGGCGAGCTCACCACGAGTCTGCGCGTGCACTGTCATGAGTGGCGCGCCGCCGCTCACGCGCGCGCCGCAATGCACGTGCAATTCGACGCCTGCGGCCGCGCTGCGTGGCGCGCCGGCGAGCTTCGCCAAGCGCGAGATGAGCCGGTTGTC
>JBDTSV010000184.1:0-11007 GCA_039930985.1 Pseudomonadota bacterium | reverse complement strand
GATGATCCTGAAGGCCGGTGACCTCCTGAACGCGCTGGTGCAGCGTGCCACCCATCGCCACGTTCATCTCCTGGAATCCGCGGCACACGCCAAACACCGGCACCCCTTTTTCTACCGCGCGCGGGATCAGCGACAACGTGGTCGCATCGCGATGCGGATCGTGCAATGTTCCGGGAACACTCGCTGGCCCGGCGTAGCGCGCGGGTTCGACGTTCGACGGGCTTCCCGTGAAAAAAATGCCATCGACGCGCGCAAGAATCTCCGCAACGTCGAGCGGAGTCTCGAGCACTGGAATCAACAGTGGCAGACAATCCGCGGCCTGAACCACCGCCGTGATGTATTTCTCGCCGACCGCATGGAACGGATGTGGACCGATCATGCGTCGATCGGCAGGGATGCCAATGACCGGACGTTTATTGCTAGCCATACGCTTTCACAAGGATCGTAAGATCCGAGCGCTGTCTATTATCTTTTACGGAATTGCACCTGCGACCAGGGCAAGGGTCGTCATTAGACCACAGCGGAGGGGGTCTCGCCCGAACGGATGCAGCGCTCCAACGGGCCGATGCGAGGCTCAAATAAGGCCTTTTTCCCGTTTGCGGGGCCTTGGCTGGGCGGCATATGCTGCCCCGCCTGGCGCCGCACGCGCGTCGAGAATAATAGACACCGAGAACGTTATGACCGGCGCCGCTTTAGCTGAGCTACAAGCCTTCCTGACCAAGCATCCCGGGGTGCGATTCTTCGACGCCTTCGTCAGCGATCTGAATACCGTCGAGCGCGGCAAACGCATCGACCGCGACAACATCGCCGGCATATTCGAGCGCGGCATGCCGCTGCCCGGCTCGATGTTTGCGCTCGACATCGAAGGCGGCACGGTCGAAGACACCGGACTCGGTTTCAGGGACGGCGATGCCGATCGACCCTGCATGCCGATTCCGGGCACGCTGGTGCCGGTGCCCTGGCAACCGGATATCGCGCAGGTGCAGTTGCGCATGTTCGATCACGACGGCGCGCGCTTCTTCGGCGATCCGCGCCGGGTGCTCGAACACCAGCTCGAGCTCTTCGCGGCACTCGGCCTGACCCCGGTCATCGCCATCGAATACGAGTTCTATCTAGTTGACGTCGAGCGCGCGGCCTCGGGATTGCCGCAACCACCGAAAGGACCGCAGACCGGCCGGCGGGAATACCGCACGCAGATCAACTCGATGACCGATCTCAATGAATTCTCGCCACTGCTGTCGGAAATCGATCGCGTGTGTCGCGAGCAGAACGTGCCGACCACCTCAGCGTTGGCCGAATACGGGCCCGGCCAATACGAAGTGAATCTGGCGCACGGACCGGATGCGCTGCGCGCCTGCGACGAGGCACTGCGATTCAAGCGCGTCGTCAAGAGCGTCGCGCGCAAACACGGTTGCGAGGCCACCTTCCTCCCGAAGCCCTACCGTGACATGGCCGGCAGCGGACTCCACATTCATGTCAGCCTGCTCGATTCGTCAGGCCGAAACATCTTTGCCGCGGCCAGTGCGCACGAAAGCCCGCAATTGCTCCAGGCGATCGCCGGCACGCTCGCCTCTCTCGGCGATGGAATGGCGATCTGCGCGCCCGGTCCGAATTCTTACCGCCGTTTTCGTCCCGAAGCCTACGTCCCCATGCACCCGACCTGGTCGGTGAACAATCGCGGTTCAGCGGTCCGCGTGCCCGCGTCTGACGCTGCCAACCTCAGACTCGAGCACCGGCTGGCGGGCGCGGATGCGAATCCGTGCCTCGTGACGGCATGGATCCTGGCCGGCATCCATCACGGACTCACGCGCCAGCTCGAACCACCGCCGGTCACGACCGGCAACGCCTATGAACAATCGGGCGAACCTTTGCCGCTGGCGTGGAGCGAAGCCATCGAGAGGTTCGCGGCCAGCGAATTCGCGAAACACTATTTCGGCGAAAGATTCACGCATCTCTTTTCGACCGTGAAGCGCGCTGAAATGCAGGAATTCAACTCGTACATCACACCGCTCGAAATCGCGCGATACCTCGGCCCGCTGTAGACAGCCATGAACACCGCCGACGCCCAGAACTATTACTTCGCGACGACTGCGCCGCCGACGCCGCATGCGCCGTTGCGCGGCGAGACGCGCGCGGATGTGGGCATCGTGGGCGGCGGAATCTCCGGCCTGTCCGCGGCACTGCATCTGGCGGAGCGCGGCTTCAGCGTGGCCCTGCTCGAAGCCAGACACCTCGGGTTCGGCGGCTCGGGCCGCAGCGGCGGACAGACGATTTTCGGCTATGCCAGCGGCCAGGAAAAACTCGAGAAGCTGGTCGGCGACACCGACGCGCGCCGCATGTGGGACATCGCCGTCGAAGGCATGAAACTGCAACGCGAGCTCATCGCCCGGCACGCAATCGCCTGCGACTACGTCGCCGGGCACATGCACGTCGGCGTGAAGGCGCGACATGACGCCGAGCTGCGCGCCGAAGTCGACTCGCTGCACGAGAGATACGACTACCGCAGCGTGCGGCTCGTGGGCCGCGAAGAGTTGCGCACCATCGTGCCGAGCGCGCGCTACACCACCGGCATCTACGACTCGAACAGCGGCCACCTGCAGCCCTACAAATATACGCTCGGCCTGGGCGCCGCCGCGGCGCGAGCCGGCGTGAGGATTTTCGAGAGTTCCTGGGTCACGAAGCTCGAAATCGCGCAGCACGCCGATGCCGACAACCTCGTCCACACTGCCTCGGGAACCGTGCGTGCGCGCCATCTGCTGATCGCGGGTAACGCCTTGTTAGGCCGGTTGGTGCCGGCGCTGGCGCGCAAGCTCATGGCCGTGGGCACCTACATCGCCGCCACCGAAGTGCTCGGCGAAGAACGCGCGAGCGCACTCATCACCAACAACGCCGCGGTGGCGGACATCAACTGGGTGCTCGACTATTTCCGCCGTTCCGCCGACCACCGCTTGTTGTTTGGGGGCCGCGTGAGCTACTCGGGCGTCGATCCGTTCGACTCCGCGCGCGTGCTGCGCGCACGTATCGCGCGGGTGTTCCCGCAGCTCGACCCCCGCATCGAGTATGCCTGGGGCGGCTACGTGGACATCACGCCCAATCGCGCGCCGCACTTTGGCAGGCTCGGCCCCAACGTCTATTTCCTGCAGGGCTTTTCCGGCCACGGCATGGTGCTCGCGGGTATCGCGGGAAAACTCGTCGCCGAAGCCATGGCCGGATCGGCGGAACGATTCGATGTGTTCGCCAGGATCCCGCACGGCGACTTTCCGGGCGGCACCTGGCTGCGCCGTCCGGCACTGGTACTCGCCATGCTCTGGTTTCGCCTCAAGGATTTGCTTTGATGTCGGCAGGCTTCAACTTCGAGCTGTGGCTGTCGGCGTTGCCCGTGCTGCTGGTCGCGGCCACGCTCAGCTGGCTGTTGTCGCTGCCATTGCGCAATGTGTCCATCGTCGATTCCCTGTGGAGCCTCATGCTCTTCGCGGCGGGCGTCGTCTACGGGCTCGGCGCCGACCCGCGCGCCCCGCGCCTGGCATTCGTATTGTGGTTGTTGGCGCTGTGGGCCGCGCGCCTGTCGGTCTACATCACCGCGCGCGGCCTGGGCAAAGGCGAGGATCATCGTTACCGGGAAATTCGCGCGCGCAACGAACCGCACTTCAAATGGAAGAGTTTCTACCTCGTGTTCTGGCTGCAGGCGCTGCTGGCCTGGATCATTTCGCTGCCATTGCTGGGCGTGTTCGCCAGCAATCAGCCAATGGGTTTACTCGACTGTCTCGGACTCCTGTTGTGGATAGTGGGCTTCGTGTTCGAAGCTGGCGGCGACTGGCAGCTCGCGCGTTTCAAGAAGCATCCCACCAACGCCGGCGCCGTTCTGAATCGCGGCTTCTGGCGTTGGACGCGCCACCCTAACTACTTCGGCGAGTTCTGCATCTGGTGGGGCTTCTGGTTCATGGCAGCATCCGCCGGCGCCTGGTGGTCGGCTGCCGGCCCCCTGCTGCTGACCTTCCTGTTGCTGCGGGTTTCCGGCGTCAGCCTGCTGGAAAAGGACATCGGCAATCGTCGGCCGCAATATGCCGACTACGTCTTGAAAACGAACGCTTTTTTCCCTGGCCCACGGCGGAAATGACCTAAAGCGTGCCCTGCAATGAGCCGATAACGCCGGGAGACAACCGGAGTCGGCATCAGGAAACAGCAGGGAAACCCGTGATCGAACTGGATACAGCGCAGCGCGAGGCTCGTGCCCGTGAAGTGCGTCACGAAGTAGTGACGCAACTCACCTTGGGCACGCATCGCACTTTGGGCATCCTGTTTGCGGTGCAATGGCCCGTGGCGCTGGCTCTGGCCTGGAAAACCGGCATGCCGGGCGAGTCGCGGGTGCTGTTCACGCTGATCCTGGGCGGCATGTTGTGCATGCCAGCCCTGCTGTTCGTGCGTGCAGCGCCGTACGCCGCCTGGGTTCGTCATGTCATGGGCGTGAGCCAGATGTGCTGGTCAATGCTGTTCATGTGGCTGCTCGAGGGACGCTCCGACGCGCAGTTCCACATGTTCGTGTCGCTGGCCTTCCTCGCGTTCTATCGCGACTGGCACGTGCTCGGGACCGCGACGCTCGCGGCAATCTGCTATCCGATCGTGCGCATCGCGCTGCTTCCTGATTCGTACGTCATCGGCGCTTCGGCCTGGTGGCGCATCTTCGATCAGACCATGTGGATGGGATGCGAATTCCTCGTCCTGTTGCTGGCCGTGCAACAAAGCCTCAAGACGGTTCAGAAATTTTCCGAACATGCCGCGTCGCTGGCGCTCGCCAACGAAACGATCGGCAAACACATCGACGAGCGCACCGCGGAGCTGTCGCGCAGCCGCGAACAATACCGCCTGATTGCCGACACCACGCGCGCGATTCCGTTCGAGCTCGACCTGGCGCACGGCCGCTTCAACTACATCGGGCCGCAGGCCGAGCGCATTCTCGGTTTCCCGGAGGGCCGCTGGAAGGAGCCCGGGTTTCTCGACGTTTTGCTGCCGCGCGAACGCGAACCGAGCGCGCGCCGACTGCTCGACGAATGCATGCCCGGCACGTTCGAGACGTTGGTCTCGGTGGTGACGGCCGATGACCGGGTGGTCGAGTTGCGCTGGACCGTCTCGTGCGAGCAGGTGCAGGACGCGCGCTACCTGCGCGGGCTCATGATCGACGTGACCGAGGCGCGCCGCCTCGTCCGCGAGGTCGCGCAGGGCCAGAAGCTCGAATCCGTCGGGCGCATCGCCGCGGGCGTGGCGCACGAGATCAACACCTCGGTCCAATTCATCTCTGACAGCGTGCGCTTCGTACGGCACGCACTGCGCGACGTACCGCACTCGATGGCCGACTATCGCGCGCTCGCCGCCAGCGTGCTGTCGGGACAGGACGTGACCGCCGCTGCTCGCAAGGCCGCCGAAACCGACGAAGCCGCGGACGTCGACTACTTCCTGAAGAACGCCCCCGATGCGCTCGATCGCGCGCTCGAAGGCATTAGCCGCGTGGGTTCGATCGTGCGGTCGATGACCGAATTCGCGCATCCCGATACGCGCACGAAGGCCGACATCGACCTCAACCGGGCGATCAAGACGACGCTGAACATGGCGCGCAACGAATACAAGTCCGTCGCCGAACTCGAAACCAACTTCGGCGACATTCCCGCGGTGCACTGCCACGCGGGCGACATCAATCAGGTGATGCTCAACCTGGTGCTCAATGCCGCGCACGCCATCAGCGACGTGGTGGAAGGCACCAGCAGCAAGGGACGCATCACCGTATGCACGCGTGCCATCGGCGACTTCGTCGAGATCTCGATCACCGACACGGGCGACGGTATTCCCGAAGATGTGCGTGGGCGCATCTTCGAACCGTTCTTCACGACCAAGGAAGTCGGGCGCGGCACCGGCCAGGGGCTCGCGCTGTCGCGCGGCATCGTGGTCGAGAAACTCAAAGGTTCACTTCACTTCGAAACAGAAACAGGAAAAGGAACCACGTTTTTCATCCGGCTGCCGAAGTCGGTTGAAGAATCGGTCGCCGATTCCTCCAACAAGCAGGCTGCCGCATGACTTCGCTACACGTGTTATTTGTCGATGACGAACAGGCCATTCTCGATGGTCTTCGCAACAGTTTGCGCAAGGAGCGCAAGCGCTGGGACATGACCTTCGCACTCGGCGGCCAGCAGGCGCTCGAGGAGATGAAGAAAACCCCGGCGGATGTCGTCATCACCGACATGCGCATGCCCGGCATGGACGGCGCCGAACTCCTTCGGCACATTCAGCGCGACTTCCCGGCAGCAGCGCGCATCGTGTTGTCCGGACAGGCGGAACGCGAATCGATCATGCGCGCGTTGCCCGTCACCCATCAGTTCCTGCACAAGCCCTGCGACGGCGAGACGCTGCGCGCGGTCATCGAGCAGACGCACGCGCTGCACAAGCTCATGCAGAACCCGGCGCTGACGGCGCTGGTGGGCAAGCTGGAACGCATTCCCGCGGTTCCCTCCACCTACACGGAGCTCGCGCGCCTTGCGGCCGATCCGAAATCCGACGCGGCGTCATTCGCCAAGGTGATCGAGATGGACGCCGCGGTCTGCGCCAAGGTGCTGCAGCTGGTGAACTCGGCCTACTTCGGCCTGGGCCAGAAAATCGTCAGCATCCGGCCCGCCGTGACTTATCTCGGCGTCGAGATCATCAAGTCGCTGGTGTTGGGCAGCACGTCGTTCTCGGACAAGGCCATCAGCGAGGTCAAGGGATTCTCGCCCGATCGCCTGCAGCATCATTCGATGCTCACGGCCGTCCTCGCCAAGAAGATCTGCTCGAACCCGCAGCTCGCCGACGCGGCGTTCACCGCCGGCCTGCTGCACGACATCGGCGCGCTGGTCCTGCTGTATGCCGCGCCGCCCGACTACGTGCGCGCGCTCGATCGCAAGAAGGAACTCAAAGGCGACAGCGCCGCGGCCGAGCGCGAGATCTTCGGCGTAACGCACGCCGAAGTCGGAGCCTATCTACTTGGTCTGTGGGGCATTCCCTTCCCGATCGTCGAGGCGGTCGCCTTCCACCACCGCCCCAACGAGGTTGCCCCGGAATCGCGCGCGCTGGTCACGGCGGTGCACATCGCGAGCGGCCTGATCGAGGAGCTGACCGAAGGCAACGGCGCGGAATGCCTGGGCGGCACCAGCATCGACAGCTCGGCGCGCATCGACGTGAGCTTCCTGCGCGAAGCGGGGCTCGAAGAAATCCTGAAGAAGGGCCAGGGAGAAGCGGAAAAGCTCCTCGCCAAGACGAGCGCCTAGCCGAAACCGGGCATCGCGGCTACGATCGCGCTCCCCAATAAGGAGAGCGCCGATGCGAGTTGCAAGGATTGTCGCCATTGGGATTTCACTCGCAGCAGGTGCGTCTGCGGCGTTGCTCGCCCCGGCCGCCGGTGCCGCACGCCTCGCTCGCGACGGCGGCGCCGCCGCGGCCGCAAGCGCCTTCCTGAAGTCGCTGCCCGCGGAGCTGCGTTCCGCGGCCAGTTTCCCGGTCGATTCACCCGAACGCATCAAATGGAATTTCGTTCCCATGGAACGCGTCGGCGTGTCGCTGCTCAAGCTCGACGACCCGCAAAGCGAATTCCTGGGACCGCTGCTCGCCTCGGCGCTGAGCCCCGAAGGCTTGCTTGCGGCGCGTGGGGTCATGAAGCACGAAAACATCCTGCGGCGCGTGGAGACCGAGTCCGGCATCGCAAACGCTTCACGCCGCGACCCCGGTCTGTACTACACAGCGATATTCGGCAAACCTTCTGGCGACGCACCCTGGTCCTGGCGCTTCGAGGGTCATCACCTGTCCGTGAACGTCACCGAGTTGCCCGGCCAGGCGCCCATCGTCGCACCGGTGTTCATGGGCGCGAATCCAGCCAAGGTTCTGACCGGACCCAACGCCGGCTTCCGCCTGCTTGCCGCCGAAGAAGATCTTGGCCGTGAGCTGGTCACCATGTTGCCCGCCGAGCGCCGCAAGGCGGCCATGATTCAGGACACGGCCTTCGCCGAGATCGTCACGAAAAACGACCCGAAGGTGCAATCACTCGAGCTGGCCGGCCTCGCCGCCGCGGGCATGTCCGGCGACGAGCGCGCGCAACTGCGCCGCCTCATCGAGCTGTATGTTGGACGCGTGACGGCCGCGGCCGGCAAGGACGCATTGGCGCGGCTCGATCGCGCAGGATTCGAAAAAGTGCGCTTTGCCTGGGCAGGTGGCATCGAATCCGGCCAGGCGCACTACTACCGAATTCACGGACCGACGCTGCTCATCGAGTACGACGACACGCAAGGCAACGCCAACCACATCCACACCGTGTATCGGGACCTGGACCGCGACTTTGGCGGCGATGTGCTGCGCGCGCATTATCAATCGAACCGATAGGCAAAACCGAATGGCCGCTCGCATTGCGCGTGGGTAGAGTTGCTGCAACGTCAGGAGAACGACCATGAGCAAGAAGAACATCGCGGCCACTGCCGCTCCGCTGATCGACATCGGCATCAAGGGCAAGGACCGCGAAAAAATCGTCCAGGGCCTGTCGCGCGTGCTCGCCGACACCTACACGCTCTATCTCAAGACACACAACTTCCACTGGAACGTGGAAGGGCCGATGTTCAACACGCTGCATCTCATGTTCATGGACGAGTACACCGAGTTGTGGAATGCGCTCGACCTCATCGCCGAACGCATTCGCGCGCTCGGCTACCCGGCTCCGGCCACCTACAAGGAATTCTCGAAGCTCACCTCGATCGAAGAAACCGAGGGTGTGCCGGACGCCTTGGATATGGTGCGGTTGTTGGTGTCGGGCCACGAAGCCGTGGCGCGCACCGCGCGCGCCGCGTTTCCCGGCGCCGAGAAAGCGGGCGACGAAGCCACTTGCGACCTGCTCACGCAGCGCCTGCAGATTCACGAAAAATCCGCCTGGATGCTGCGCAGCCTGCTGAAGTAAAGGAAAGGGCTACTGGCAGATGCTCGCCAGCCGCTCGCGCGGCAACTTGGGCGCATCTGCCGGCCAGGCGATACCTTTCTTCTGCATCATGAGCTCGATCAGCGTACCGCCGTGCGCCTCGGCGAAGTCAGGATCCGTCTCATACACCGGATCGCTCTGCGCCTGCTCCAGCGTCACGAGTTCGTATCCTTCGGCTTTCAGCAGCCCTAACAAGTCGGGCAGGATGTGCGAGCTGAACGACCCCAGGTGCAGCAGCACCACGTGATTGATGTCGCGGCCGAACACGGTGCGTGAATTTTCACCCTGGAAACGCGTGAAATCCCTGGCGGCCGCCAGGTAGCTGGCGCGCAGCCACTGAATCGACGCGGAGTCCTTCTTCATCACGCAGCGCGCGTGCGCGCTGTTCCAGAGGTAGTCCTCCCAATCGAGCGTGGTCTGCGCGATGCGGTAACCATTGTTCTGCAGGAATGCGCGTACTTCGCGGCGCTTCTCGAGCGTGTCGCCTTCGTGCAGGTAGGGATAGCGGAACCACCGAAAGGCGTCAGGCGCCGCGTTCTCCGCCGCCAGCAGCTCGAGCGCGGGCTCGTTGAGCAGGATCTCGCGCTCGAAGTCTGGTGCGGAATTCCGGGTGAGATCGAGGTGCGTGTAGGTGTGATTGCCGAGCGGATGTCCGGCCGCGATCCACAACTTCAATGCCAGCGCGCCGTCCGGATTGCGCTCCAGTTTCGCTGCGTTGATGAAACCGTACGACGGTGGAACCTTGAACTTCCTGAACACCGCGAGCGTGTCGCGCGCGTAGTCGGATTGTTTGGCGCCGGTTGCGAGCGTGCCGTTCAGTGGCAGATCGTCGAACGTGAGCGCGACTTTGAGCCTGGTGCGAGGCTCTGCCATCGCCAGTGCGGCGAACAGTGAGAGCGTGCCGGCCAGTGCGATGCTGAAGTGGGCCCCCATTCACACACCATCCGGCCTGACGGGCTTGCCCGACGCCGCGGATTCATAGATGGCGCGCACCAGCGCCACGGCCTTGCGCGCCTCGCTGCCCTCGATGAAGAACGGCCGCCGCTCGCGGATGCCGTCGATGAAATCCTGAATCTGCCGCAGATGGCCCGCGAAATTGATGGCCATGGGATCGGCCGCGCCAGAACCCTTGGCGCTGGTCTCGCGCGCCGTGCGGATACTTTCGTCCGCGGCGCGGGCTTCGCGAAAGTCCCAGCGCGTGATGTCGTCGTCCTCCATGACAGCCGAGCCATTCTCGCCGCAGATCTCCAGCCGCCGCGAATAGCCTGGCCACAGCGCGGTGCTGGCCTCGATGGTGCCGAACGCGCCGCTCGCGAACTTCAATGCAGCCACGGCCGTGTCTTCGGATTCGATGACGTGAACACGCTGCGTGATCCACGCAAATACTTCGACCGGCATTCCAGCAAACCACTGCAGCAGGTCGACGCCGTGAATGGCCTGGTTGATGACTGCACCGCCGCCGTCCTCGGACAGCCTGCCTTTCCAGCCGGTGTAGTACTCGGCGGTGCGATTCCATTTCACGTAACAGCTCGCGAGCACCATGCGGCCGAACCGGCCGGCATCGACCGCCGCCTTGAGCGCGCGCGCCGGATCACCGTAGCGCGCCTGAAAGATAGACCCCACGCGCACGCCCGCCTTCGCCGCTTCACCGAGAATACGATCCGTGCCTTCGACGGTGGCGTCGAGCGGCTTTTCGATCATCAGATGCTTGCCGGCGCGGATCGCGGCGAGCGCCGGTTCGAGATGCAGCGCCGATGGCGTGGTGATGCATACCGCATCGACGCCCGGCTGGGCGAGCAGGCTTTCAACGTCATCGGACGCGAAATCGATGCCATGCTCGCGCGCGAACTTTTCCGCCGAGGCACGCGACCGGCTGACGACTCCAACGAGCCTGCCGCCATTGGATGCCGCTACCGCTCGCGCGTGGAAGTTCGCGATGGCGCCAGCGCCGATCAATCCGAAGCCGAGAAGATCGGTCGCCATGTTCAGTGCGCGAGCGCCACCGGATCGTTGCGGTAAACGGCGTCGCG
>JBDTSV010000183.1:0-4551 GCA_039930985.1 Pseudomonadota bacterium | reverse complement strand
GCGGCGATCAAGCTACTACAACAGCAACGCCAAATTGTCGGCAAGTATTGGCATGACGCGGTTGTTCAGACGGATGATTTTACCAATAATGGTTTCGTGGCTTCCACCTCGTGGCCGTATCAGGTCAATTTGTTGAAGGCTAACAAGCAGCCCGTTGACAGCGTGATCCCCGAAGAAGGCGCGACAGGGTGGGCCGACACGACAATGATGCACAGCAAAGCGCCGCATCCCAACTGCGCCTACAAGTGGCTGGAACACTCGCTGAGTCCCAAATTACAGGGTGATGTGGCGGCCTGGTTTGGTTCGGTGCCAGTCGTGCCCAAAGCGTGTGAAGGCAATGATCTGCTCGGCGCCGAGGGCTGCAAGACCAATGGCATCGAGAACTTCGACAAGATCGCGTTCTGGCGTACGCCGGAATCGAAGTGCGCTTCACACGTGGAAGGCTGTGTTCCCTACAACCGCTGGGTGAGCGACTACGTCGCGATCATCGGGGGAAAGTGAGGCGCTGAGCCGCCCATGACGGCGGCGATCGAATTTCGCGGCGTCTCGCGCGTGTTCGGTGACGTGCGCGCCGTCGACGACGTGTCGTTCGTCATCGAGCCCGGCGAGTTCTTCGCCATGCTCGGCCCGTCGGGTTCGGGAAAGACCTCCTGTTTGCGGCTCGTGGCGGGTTTCGACTCGCCCGACCGCGGACAGGTGTTGCTGGATGGCCAGGACGTTTCCTCCGTTCCGCCGTACGACCGCAACGTCAATACCGTCTTCCAGGACTACGCGTTGTTCCCGCACATGACCGTGCTCGAGAACATCGCTTACGGACCGCGGGTTCGCGGCGTGGATGCGCCGACGCGCCGGCAGCGGGCGCGCGAGATGCTCGACCTGGTTCAGCTCGGCGCGCAGGGTGAGCGGCGGCCCGCGCAGTTGTCTGGCGGTCAGCGCCAGCGCGTGGCGTTGGCGCGTGCGTTGATAAATCACCCGAAGGTGTTGCTGCTGGACGAACCGCTCGGCGCGCTCGATCTCAAGCTGCGCGAAGAAATGCAGATCGAGCTCAAGGGCCTGCAGCGCCGGCTGGGCATCACGTTCGTATATGTCACGCACGATCAGGGCGAAGCGCTGTCCATGGCCGACCGCGTCGCCGTGTTCAACAAGGGAAAGATCGAGCAGCTCGCGGCGCCGCGTGCGCTGTACACGCGACCCGACACCGCGTTCGTGGCGCGCTTCGTGGGCAGCGCCAACGTCGCCGATGGCGCGCTCGCACAAGCCATCAGCGGTTCGGGGCAGCCGTTTGCAATCCGCGCCGAAAACATTGCCGTGCAGGCCGAGGGCGCGGGCGCGCCCGCCGGAAACATCAACGCCGCGGGCACAGTTGTCGCCGTGCAGTATCACGGTGCCGCGAGCCGCTGGCAGGTGAAGCTCGATGCCGGCGAGGTGTGGAGCGCGCTCGTGACCGAAGACGAATCGCCTTCGTTGAACGGGCTCAGCGTGGGAACGCGCGTCAAACTATCCTGGCCGCGCGAGGCGGCAGTGAACCTGCTGTCATGACCTTGCGCGCGGCGTCGACGTTCTTATACCGACGCCCGTACTGGTACCTCGCGCTGCTGCTGGTGCCGCCATTGCTCTGGTTCGGCACGGTGTACCTGGGGTCGCTGTTCGCGTTGCTGGCGCAGTCGTTCTACGCCATCGACGAATTCACGGCGCAGGTCGTGCGCCAGCCCACGTTGGCTACCTACAAGCAGCTGGTCACGCAGCCGGCCAATGTCGACATCGTGCTGCGCACGTTGACCATGGCCATCGCTGTCACCATTGCGTGCGCGCTCATCGCGCTGCCCATCGCCATGTACATGGCGCGTTATGCGCGCGGCCGGATGAAGGCCTTTTTCTACGTGGGTGTGATGCTGCCCATGTGGACCAGCTATCTCGTAAAGGTCTACGCCTGGCGCCTGCTGCTCGCCAAAGAGGGCATCATCGCCTGGGTGCTCGGCAAGCTCGGGCTCATGGGGTTGTTAGACGCGGCGCTCGAGGCCCCCGGCATCGGCGGCCCCTCGCTGTCGTCGTCATACATCGGCATGTTCATCGTGTTCGTCTATATGTGGCTGCCGTTCATGATTCTGCCCATGGCGGCGGCCCTCGAGCGCGTACCGGGCTCGCTGCTGCAGGCCTCCGCCGATCTCGGCGCGCGCCCGGGGCAAACTTTCCGCAACGTGGTGTTGCCGCTCGCCATACCGGGCATCGCTGCGGGCTCGGTGTTCACGTTCTCGCTCACGCTCGGCGACTACATCATTCCGAGCGTGGTCGGCGCGCCGGGATATTTCATCGGCATGATGGTCTACGTGCAGCAGGGCACCGCCGGCAACATTCCGCTGGCCGCGGCGTTCTCCGTGGTGCCCATCGTTCTCATCTTCATCTACCTGTCGATTGCCAAACGTTTCGGGGCCTTCGATGCCCTCTAGAAAACAATACCGGCCCGATCAGCCGTCGCTGTTGATGCGCTTCGGCGCCTTTGCCGGGCTCGCGTTCATGCACATTCCGGTGTTCATCATCATCCTGTACGCGTTCACGACCGAAGAGCGCACTTTTGAATTCCCGCCGCCCGGTCTCACGCTGCACTGGTTCAGCGTGGCGTTCGGACGCTCGGACATCTGGCAGAGTCTCACGCTGTCGCTGGGGGTTGCCGCCTGCGCCACGGCCATCGCGCTGGTGCTCGGTACGCTCTCGGCGTTCGCGTTGGCGCGAGCGCGTTTCCCCGCCAAGGATTCGCTGACGGCCCTGTTCGTCTTGCCCATCGCGTTGCCCGGCATCATCACCGGTATCGCCTTGTTAGCCGCGATGAAGCTCGCCCGCCTCGATCCTTCGTTCTTCACCATCGTTGCCGGTCACGCGACTTTCTGCACCGTCATCGTCTACAACAACGTGATCGCGCGCCTTCGTCGGCTGCCGCCCTCCTGGGTCGAGGCGTCGATGGACCTCGGTGCCGACGGCACGCAGACGCTGCGCTATGTGCTGCTTCCGCAGGTGGCCACCGCCTTCCTGGCCGGCGGCATGCTGGCCTTCGCGTTGTCATTCGACGAAGTCATCGTCACGATCTTCACGGCGGGCAAAGAACGCACCCTGCCCATCTGGTTTTTCAATGAGCTGTTTCGGCCCCGCGATCGACCCGTCACGAATGTCGTCGCCGTCATCGTGATCGCGGTCACGTTCATTCCGATCCTGCTCGCTTACTACCTCACGAGGCCCGACGATGAACACGAAACTGCTCGTTAACGGCAAACTGGTCAAAGGCAAGGGCGACGAGCTGGGCGTGCTGGATCCGGCCACCGGCAAGGTCATTGCCCAGGTGGCTGAAGCTTCGGAGGAGCAGATCACCGCCGCGGTGAAGGCCGCAGCCAAGGCGTTCCCCGGGTGGGCGGCGACGGTTCCGAAGGATCGCGGCGCACTGCTCATGAAGCTGGCCGATCGCATCGAGGCCGAAGCCATGGACTTCGCGCGCCTCGAATCGCAGAACTGCGGCAAGCCGCTGAACGCCGCGCTCAACGATGAAATCCCGGCGATCGCCGATGTGTTCCGTTTCTTCGCGGGTGCCGCACGCACCATGCACGGCGCACTGGCCGGCGAGTATCTGCCGGGCTTCACCAGCATGGTTCGCCGCGATCCCATCGGTGTCGTGGCCTCCATTGCCCCGTGGAACTATCCACTCATGATGGCCGCCTGGAAGCTCGCGCCCGCGCTCGCCGCCGGCAACACCGTCGTGCTCAAGCCGTCCGAGCAGACGCCGCTCACGACGCTCAAGCTCGCGACTATCTTCGCCGAGCTGTTTCCCCCTGGTGTCGTGAACGTTGTTTGCGGTCGGGGCAACACGGTCGGTGCACCGCTGGTGGCGCAGCCCGAGGTGGCCATGATCTCCCTGACGGGCTCGGTCGCCAGCGGCGAGAAAGTGCTGACGGCCGCCGTGAATGGCACCAAGCGCACGCATCTCGAGCTCGGTGGCAAGGCGCCGGTCATCGTGTTCGACGACGCGGACCTCGAATCGGTGGTCAGCGGTGTGCGCACCTTCGGCTTCTACAACGCCGGCCAGGACTGCACCGCGGCGTGCCGCATCTACGCCGGCCCCAAGATCTACGACAAGCTGGTGGCGGATCTGTCGAGTGCGGCCAGCAGTATCAAGGTCGGCATGCAGGAAGAAGAGAGCGTGGAGATGGGCCCGCTCATCACCGCCAAGCATCGTTCGCGCGTTTCGGGTTTCGTGCAACGCGCCGCCGAGAAGCGGCACATCGAGATCACCGCCGGAGGCAAGGCCAGGGCGGGCAGCGGGTTCTTCTACGAACCTACGGTCATCGCCGGCGCCAGGCAGACCGACGAGATCGTGCAGAAGGAAGTGTTCGGCCCGGTAGTTAGCGTCACGCGCTTCAAGGATGCCGAGCAGGCCATCGAGTGGGCCAATGACTCCGACTACGGCCTCGCCTCATCCGTGTGGACCAAGGATGTGGGCAAGGCGATGAAAGTGGCGGCGCGCCTGCAATACGGCTGCACCTGGGTGAACACGCACTTCATGCTCGT
>JBDTSV010000182.1:0-9549 GCA_039930985.1 Pseudomonadota bacterium | reverse complement strand
TTATCCGTACTCATGCCCGAAGTATTTATACGACCCACAGGATTGAAATCAAACCTGCCTCTTCACCCGGCACCTGGAGCAGCCTGATTGCATGTACGAGAGCGGATTGAATATTCCTCGACTGCTAAGCGCGACTTCGTCATGCATGAGAGAGGCAGGGAATACCGTCGCGGTCGTCGAGATGTTTGCGCGCCGGGATGGGCCGGATGGACATCGCGGCGATCGTGGAGCTGTCGTGCCGCTAGCCCGCTCTTGCTGTCCGAGCGCGCCAATCAGTTTCCTCGGAATTCCGAATCTCTCCGGCGGAAATCCAAGATAGATAGTCCCCAAGCGCCCACACGCCACCCATCATTGCCAAGCTGATGCCAACACCCGCCCAGCGCAGCCATTCCGCGGGGTGCACAATGGCACCGGGTGTCCAGACGATGGCCGCGAAGCACAGGTACATCAAACCGCCGAGGCGAGTGGCCAGGATGGCCCATCGATTAGCGATCAGCGCTATGCCGACCGCAGCGTGCGCGACCCCCGTGAACATCGCCCAGAAGGTGGGATCGCCCGGCATCCACGTGGGGATCATCTGCGCTGTGAATTTGAGTGCGAAGAAGTGCGAGGCCCCGAAGATGAGTGAGCAAATGCCATAGCTCACCCGTGCGACGGTCGACCACCAACGCGGATGACCGCTGCGCGCGCGGGAAATTCGTGCCCAAATCATCGCGGCACCGACGGCCACCGCCAGCTGCTCGGATGCTCCGAGCCGCCCGAAATTTTGTCGTGTCGTGAAGCAAACGGCCCCGAAAATCAGGTAGAGAACGATGATGACTTGCGCGGCCAGTCGCGCCGTCCTGCGATGGAGCAATGCCAGCCCGGACACCATGTGCAGCACTGCCGAGGCGTACGCGAGCTCGTGCCGAAATGGAACGCCGGCGGGAACCGGCTGCCAGTAGATGGCGAAGTCCCGTTGCAGCAGGCAGGCGAAGCCGAAAACAAAACTGCCGATACCGAGTATCCAGGCGCCGAGATCGAGCTCGGCCAGCCAGTCCAGCGTGGTGCGCGTTCGTGAGTTCATGGTGAGCAGCAACGTAACAACGCGCGGCTTTCACGAGAAGATCCATTTTGCCGCGGTCAGGCCGACCACTGAATACACGCTCACGATCTCATCCAGTTGGTTCATCGCGCGCTCTCCAGTGCCCAGGCGAGCTTGCGTACGCCATCGCGGATCTCGAGCCCGTTGAATGCCGCAAACCCGAGAAGCAGCCCGCGCGGGTCTGGCGCCGAGAAGGTAAAACGATCGAGGGACAGCGTTTCGACGCCCGCCTCGGTAGCCAGAGTCTCCGCGTCCGCGGACCTCATCCCGTTTTTCAACATCGCGGCTGTGTAGACACCACAATGATGATTGCGGACTTCGACGATCCCCGACAGGTACTCCTGCACTGCCTTGCTCAGGACGGAGAGCCTGCCCGCGTACAATTCACGCATCTTCTGAAGATGTCGGCTGAGGTGACCTCGCTCCATGAAGTCCGCGAGCACGGCTTGCTCGAAATACACTGGACGAAAGTCCGTCCGTATCCGGAATGTGCCGACGAGTTTGGCCAGCGCCACCGGCGCAACGACGTATCCGATACGAAGTGTCGGAAACATCAGCTTGGAAAACGATCCTACGAGGACCACGTTGGAATTTCGATCCATTCCCATGAGCGCGGGAATCGGTCGACCTTCGAATCTGAATTCGCTGTCATAGTCGTCTTCGATGACGAATGCGCCTGCACGCGAGGCCCACTCAAGCAGCTTCGCGCGCCTTCCCGCCGACATTGCCGGGCCCATGGGGAATTGATGCGCGGGAGTCACGTAGGCACCCACGGCGTCTTCGCCAGTCTGCTCGCCGTGCTCCACGCACATGCCTTCGCCATCGACGGGCACCGGCACGATTTTCGCGCCCACCGTTTCGAACGCGACACGCGCTCCAAAATATCCCGGATCTTCCATCCACACTTTTTTACCGGGCCTGACCAGCAGTCTCGCCAGCAAATCCAATCCTTGCTGAGTGCTCGTCACGATGATGACCTGGTCGGCGGTGCACGTGACTCCACGGGACGATCCAAGGTAGTCGGCGATGGCTTCCCGCAAAGGCCGGTATCCCAGAAGATCGACATCCGCGAGCGACCATGAGGTGCTCACGCGCGCGCGCCTGGAAACCATGCTTCCCCATAATCTCGAGGGAAACGCCCTGAGGTCGATGTCGCCCATGCGGAAGGGACGCAATGGCTCGAACCGCCTCATCCCCACGAGCTTCTTTGGGACCCGATACGCGGCCTCCGCGCGACCGATGTACGCGGGGGGCGTGGCGGAGACCGGAATTGGAGACTTGCGTGGACGGACGTTCTCCGCGACGAAAGTTCCGGCGCCGACGCGTGATGTCAGGTACCCCTCCGACTTCAATCGCTCGAATGTGGTGACGACCGTTCCGCGTGATACGCGATATTGCCGGGCCAGATCGCGCGTCGACGGGAGACGAGTCGACGAGGGCAGGCGGCCCTCGACGATGGCGGCGCGCAGCTCTCCGTGCAGCCAGACCGATCGCGGCTGACCTGCGACTTCGGGCGGGAACGAGAGGTCAAGCGAGCGTTTTGTCTTCGCCATGGAGCGGCTATAGCACTGTCTTTTCCGTCGAAAATCAATACGCGCGCATTCGGCATTTAGTAGTGACTGCCAATGGTCCGCGTCGATACACGTAAATGGGCCTTCTTTTTCCCAAGGGTTGGTCGCATCGTTGACCCGCTCGATCCCGTGCTGCCTGATGAGCTGCGTGCTCGATCAACCCGTCGCGTTTCACGGCAATCCCCTGGCGCTGCGCACAGCCGATGGCCCCGCGCCCAACCGCTAAGCGCTGGCGAAGTCGACTAACAAACACTGTTCATCTTCGACTGCAGACTCTAAGTCCGGGCGGGACTAAAACGGGTGTCAGGTCAATGGCCACAGTCTTCACCGTTTCACCAATCGCGAACGTGAACGTGCCGCTGCCCGCTGTCGCCGTTCCATCCACCGTGGCGAAATTCGCCGTCACGGCGCCAGCGCGCCGCCGCGGAAAGTGTCACGGTAAACGTCGCGTGCTCGTGCCGGCACTGCCCTGATTCACGAGGTCCACACGCCGCGCATTTATTTACTCGACGGTGGTCGCGATACGGACGGCGTCTCTGGCATGCGCGATGGCGGGGCTGGACGGATCGTCGTAACTGCGACTGGCCGCGAGCGCTTTCTCAGCCCACTTGAGGGCGTCAGGCCTGTCGCCGGTCTTCAGCAACACCGCGCTGTGCACCAGCCAGAGTTCGGATTGCACGCGCAAATCGTAGAGACCTCGCACTCTCTCCAGATTCGCCAGGGCCAGATTGCTTTCCTTGCGGGCTCCCTCGGCATCATCACGTGCGGCCAGGATGCGGGCGAGCCCGGTATGGGCCAAAGCGGCTTCGAGTAAAGGCCGGCCGGAGACGTGTTTCAGCACCTCGGTGAACTCGGTCTCGGCAGTGGTGAAGTCGACATCATCGGGCTTTGAATGGTCCAGCAGGAAACGTCCCCAGCGTTCCCGGACGCGCAGAGTCCACTGCGACGCAGGCCCTTCCTTGGCGATGTATTCATCGCGAGAAGCCTTGAGCAGGGTACGCGCATCAGCGGCGCGACCGACTCGATCGTAGGCATCGCCTAGCTTCCGGCGCGCCTCACGCACGTCGTATTCGTCTTGCGGACGCTTCTGGTAGACCTGATATGCGGCTTCGAGCAGGGGAATAGCGTCATGCGCGCGACCTTCCGCGACCAGGCACTCGGCATACATTTCACGCGCCCACGTGTCGTACGTATTTGTTTGCCATCTCTGCGGGATCTGCCGCAGCATCTGCGCGAACATTGCGTTCGCCCGTTCCCGCTGGCCGCGCTGGTGCAGCATCTGCGCGTGCCTGGCGCGAGCCGCCCAATAGGTGGCATCGTTCTCGCCATGAGTCTTGCGCATCAGGTCGTCAGCGCGCTCATAGGTGTTGTCGGCCGCAACGAACTCGCCAAGCCTTTCCTGCTTGCGACCCAGGTTGCTGAGCATGGCTGCAATCAGCGAATCGTTTCGGTCCGCCGAAGCCTCCGCTATCGCCAATGCCTGTTCGAGAACCTGCCTGGCCCGCGCATCCTCGCCGCGCTCGGTCAAGTCTCTCGACGCCATGTTCAACGCCGCCGCGTAATCGTCGCTGTGCGGCGCCAGCTTTGCATAAAGGGCGAGAGCTGCATCGAGCGCGTGGCTGCGTTCGACAGCGTTCACCGCACTGAGCGCCCGCGCTTTCGTTCGCCACCAATTTGCGCGTAACAGACTTTGACTCTGGCCCGAGGATTTCAGCAACGCATCGGTTTCGTCCAGTAACCGGTTGGCTTTGGCATAGTCCAGTCGCAGGCATGCGGCGTCGGCCTCACTGATGAGGCCTTCGATTACGATCGGGTGCGTGGGCCCGTAGTGCGCGCGCGCAATCTCGATGCGCCGCTTCTGCGTTATCGCATAGCGTCCCTCGTCATTGAGATTTCCGTAAATCGCGGCGGTGAGACCTAGCAACTCGATCTGCAGCTCCGGCTGCCCGGAAAACTCTTTCTCGATCCGTTCGGAACCGATATCCAGCAGTTGCCTCGCGGTGATCTCTCCTCGTGGCTTGTCAGACGCGATGCGCGGGTCGCTGGCGCGGAAGATGCTGATCAGAAAATCCTTGATCGCCGTCGCGCGGGTGGCCTCGATCTGCGCCCGCCGCGCCTGCCAACTCGTCGCGGCAATTCCAGCAGTCAACATCAACACGACCAGCGCCGCGGCACTGACCGCGACTTTGTGGCGTTTCACGAAGCGCCGCGAAGCCTCCCACCAACCTTCGGGGCGTGCGTGAATGGCGCGGTTTTCGAGGTATAGACCGATGTCGAGGGCGAACGCGTCCACCGTCCGATAACGCTCCGCCAGAGAGACCCGCATCGCCGTGAGCACGATGGTGTCGAGATCGCCACGCAACGTGCGCGCGAGTTTGCGCATCGACGCCGCGCGCGCTTCGGCCTTGGCTTCGTCGTGGGTCGCCTGGCTCGGCCGACGCACGTCGGCGGCGAGAATCGCCTCTTCGAGCGCGGCGGCCGACCCGCGCGTCAGCTTGTAAGGACGTTCGCCGGTAAGCAGCTCATAGAGGATGACGCCGAGCGAATAGACGTCGGACGCGGTGGTCAGCGGCTGCCCTGCGATCTGCTCGGGTGATGCGAAGTCCGGCGTCAGCGCGCGGCCGCCAAATTGCGTCAGCGCCGTGTCCGCGGTGGTTCCTTCGACCGTCAGTTTCGCGATACCGAAATCGAGCACCACGGCCGCGCCTGCCTCGGTCACGAGAATATTGGCGGGTTTGAGATCTCGATGAATGACCAGGTGACTGTGCGCGTACTGGATGGCCTGCAGGACCTGGGCAAACAGGCGAATTCGTTCAGGAAGCCCCAAGCGCTTCTGATCGCAATACGCAGTGATTGGCACTCCCTCGATGTACTCGAGCGCCAGGTACGGCTGGCCCGCCGGGGTCATGCCGGCGTCGTGCAGCCGCGCGATGTTGGGGTGCGCGAGACTTTCGAGAATGTCGCGCTCGCGAGCCATGCGCGCCGCGAACTCCCCGTGCAGCAGACCGGGATGCGGTAGTTTGAGCGCCACGACACGGCGCGTGAGGCCTTCGGTGCGCCGAGCCAGCCACACCGTTCCCATTCCGCCACGGCCAAGCTCGCGCATGAGCTCGTAAGGACCGACGCGCGCGCCCTCCTTGAATTCCAGCGCTTCGGTGGCCCCGGCGGCGCCGGCAATGGCGGCTTGTACCTGCCGGCTCACGTCGCCGAGCGTGTCATCGCTGTCGCTGGCGGGTTGCACGGTGAGCAGTCTGCGCAGCGCCGGCTTCAACGTGTCGTGGGCGGAGGGAAGCTGTTCGATCCAGGTCGAACGTTCTTCGAGCGGTAGATCGAGCGCAGCATCGATGAGCCCTGAGAGCGTGGCGATTTCGGCTGCGCTGCGCTTCACAAGAGGGCGTCGAGCAGGAGCAAGCGGGCTTTCTCCAGATCGCGCCGCACAGTGCGGTCGGTCACGCCCAGCACTTCGGTGATCTGATCGTTGTCGAGCGCGGCGAAATAGCGCATCACGTTGTTGAGGCTGCGCACGCGCTGGTGCGCGAGGCTGCGCCGCTCCGGATACAGCACCTCGTAAGCTGGCCGATGGCCGCTTTGTCGCCCTGGCCTGCCGCAACGAGCATCCCGGTTACGCTTCCTGCGTCGTTCGCCGTCATCACTCCGATATTCCCATGACCTTTCTCTCGAGACCGCGCAAGTATGAACGCCGAGCGACCAAACGTGCGGGCATTTGAATGCCCGATGAATGTTCAGCGGCTAAGCGGCAACTACACCTCAAATGCCTCAAAAAAAAGACGCCGCCAAATAGTGGCGGCCGGGCGGTCTGAACCACGCCGGCTTTCCCGGAGACTTCAACGTGGGAGAGGGAAGGGCGCAGCGGGAGTGGCCTTACGATCTTCGAAGGAAGCAGGGAAATGAGCGACGAAAGTTAAGGCTAGCTATCGTGAGAATCGCGGTATTTTTGCAAGGATCCCAGCCGCGAACTTTCGGAGCGAATTTGATGGTATGAATAATCGTCCGAAAGAAAACTCTTTGCGGAACCAACAGCTTGCAAGTCGCAATTGCTTCCTCTCTCTCCGCCAATTCATGCCTCGCCGTTGGGGCGATGGTCGCACCTCTCTGCGAATATCTCAGCAGGGGGTTTCGCGGAAAATTCGGTCGATACCTCGCGCGATAGCGCGAGCTCCAACGATGCTGAACCAGCCGAAGGGGAGTGGGATCCGCATGACGTGTCGGTGCGTCGGCAGTGGTGTAGATCGAACACCTTGAACGTCTTTATCGCACGAAGACTAGCTACCGCCGGCTCGGAAACCGGACCGAGGTCATCCGAGGCCGGACTCTAATCCACGCCTCGGAATCGATTGAGATCGCCGACGCGAGCCGCATCAGCAATGGTCGCCAAGGGCCCGAGAGGTAGGCCACCATGATCGACTGACTATGTAATTAGTAGGCGCCGATCTCCGACGATGCCGGATGAATCACTTGCTTATATCGTTTCCTGCGCGAGCGCTTCCCCTTTTCGGGGTGGCTCTGCCATTGGCAGTACTGCCGGTAACTGTGCACGTGTAGAAGGAATCGATTGCTCGCATGCGATCCACGTTGGGTAGACGGCGAGCACTCGAGTTCCGATCGAAGACCATCGCAGCGGAAGCGCTCTCGGAGAAAGCCGGCCAGATCGGTAGGCCTGACCCATTGGGATCGGCACTCTTGGCGAAATTGATCCAGTAGCGGCGCATGAGGTGGGAGACCTGTGCGTCTTCGAAGCGTGCGGTCGCGCTGGGGCGACCGAAGACGTACTGCGTCTCCGCACCGTGATACGCGCCCACCGTGGAATCCGGTGGGCTCACATCGAAGTAATACAGGAAGACCTTGCTGTGGCCGTAGAGCGCATGCAATCTCGCCCAGGTCCAGCTATTCCAGCCAGAGCTCGAATCGCGTGACAGATCCTCGTACGACCTCACTGCGACCGTGTCCGTTTCGTGCGAATAAAGCGCCAGTACTGCCCCGATCAGAGGGGCACACGCCGTCGGCGCGTCCTTGCCAATTTCCGAAAACGATCTGGCGGTCGTATCGGGCGGAGCATCGCCTGCACCCTCGCCGGAGTTGAAGCCTATCAAGATGGGAACGTCGTTGAATCGACCGGCGCGGTACGCTTCCGAATTCGGCGCGCGCAATAGTTCCCCGTCGAGCACGGGCCAGAATTTGAGACCTTTCCCTTCTGAGGCCGCTGTGAGGACCTTCTCGGCAGAGATAAGCCGCGCAGCCTGGATGTCTGGGGCACCCAACCTCTTTAGAAGGTCTTTCCCTACATTCTCCGCATACTCGAGGGACAGCAAAGGGTCCTTCGTGGGCGGACCGAAAGCCCCGCCACTTTCGGAAATCGCCCGCTGGAAGAGTCCGCGTGCGGCGGACGAGCCGGCGAGCAGGCTTATTGATATGCCACCCGAAGATACGCCAAAGACCGTGACGCGCTCTGGATCGCCACCGAAGCGATGAATATTGCGCTTGACCCATTGAAGCGCCGCGATCTGATCCTCGAGAGCATAAACGCCGGAGCCTTTGCCACTCTTCTGGCGCAATTCGGGATGGGCGAGAAACCCGAAGGCGCCCAGTCGATAGGCAATGCTGACCAGCACGACACCATCCTGAGCGAAGCGCGTGCCATCGAAGACCTCCGAGGAGGTGGCTCCGTGGTCGAATTCACCACCATGAATCCAGACCATGACGGGGCGCTTCTCGCCATCAGAAGTGGCTGAGGTCCAGATGTTGAGATACAAGCAGTCCTCGCTCGATTCCGCGACTGCGCCAGAGCGCTGTGCGCAGGGAAGCGCGAACGCGAATGCTTGCTTGACGCCGCTCCAGGGAATGACGGGTCGTGGCACTTGCCAACGCAGATCGCCAACGGGCGGCGCGGCGAACGGAATACCCTTGAAGGCAGCGACACCGTTATCAACTATGCCCCGCACCGTGCCGCCCGTGACATCCGCTTGCTCGATTGCCGCCGTGGCGGGCCCGACGAGGCAGACACATAAAGTTGCAAGCCAGTCTATTTTCATTGGCGACTAATAGCCCAGGGGCCCCGCCCTACACGAGGTTCACCTGAAGTCTATTGGAACGCATGCATCATGGGGACGCGGGAAGCTCGATACCGTTTCTGGATCGATGCCTGCTCGCCGGCCACAATTCCCATTGAGCGCCTTGGCACCTACGTGCAGAAGTCTGGTGGCAAATCTGGTGGCAAATATGGGGGGTTAGCGGGATCGGAGGGGACATCGAGTGCTCGGTGCGTCAGCAACTTACTGATTCATACAGTCACTTCCCGGAGTTCGAATCCCTCTCTCCCGTCAATTTCACTGCCGTGCGGTTCCCTTCCGCAAGGCTCTGCAATTCATTTTCGATGGCCGGCCACGGTTAACTTGCACGGCAATGCCGCGAGCCATCGGGCGTTGCGGCTGCCAGGCGACGGAGATCCGAAATGTAAAGTCTGTCGTCATCCGCTACTGCCGCTTTCTCAAACATCGACGAGCAAGACCACCGCGCCATTAAATGTAGTTGCGCCCCGATGCTCGGCAACGGTAACGATGTCTATCTTGCGCGAACAGGATCTGCTCGGGCGGATCCCGCGTAACACACCGCCTTACTTCCAGCGTCGGAGCAACCTTACGCGGAGGAAATCTACCCGCCTGTTCGTCAGCACCTGCGCTCAGACCGGTGGCGAACATTGTGGCGGGACTGGGCGTACAGTCGGCTAACAATGAAGATCACGACCACTCCACTCGACAACCACATTCTCAAAGCGCTCCCGCAGACGGAGCGCGAGCGATTGTTTCCCCATTTGAAGTTGGTGCCGATGCCGCTGGGAATGGTGTTGTACGAATCCGGCGCGGCGCTGCGTCACAT
>JBDTSV010000181.1:0-13504 GCA_039930985.1 Pseudomonadota bacterium | reverse complement strand
ACGCTTTCTCGCTACGCGCCAGCGTTTTCCTTCTTCCACTGGATTGCGGCGTACACCAGGTTGGCAATGCCAATGGCCGCGGGAATCAGGCCGAACAAAGCCGCCTCGCGTGCGCCGACGGTGTCGATGGCGAAGTACAGCACGATGCCGATCAGCAGCAGCATGATGCCGCTGCGCACCGACTTGGCAGCGGAAGCCGTCGACGGGCCGTTGCTGTTCGAGCTGACCAGATTCTCGGGCAGCGGTGGCAGTGGGAGCCCCTTCTCGATTGCATGCATGCGTTCGCGATGATTCTGTTCCAGGATCTGCGACTTGCGCTTGTGGTCGGACCAGATCGACATCATGCCGATGCCAATGCCCATGACAATGGCGACGATGGGGATGAAAACTCCGATAACTCCAGGATCCATGATCGATTACTCCGGTTGAGCGTTGCGTACGCCCTTGATACCCGCCGCTCACCAATTCGGTTGCAGGCGCGGTCTGCAACCCGCTATACCGCTCGGCAGTATCAAGGGCGTGCAGGCAGCGGTAAACATGAATTCGGGCGCCCGGACACCCCCTCCCGCTATGTCGGCGGCCATGGAGCGCGACGCGGATCTGATCGCGGCGCTCGCCCGTGGCGACCGGCATGCCGTGCTGGAAGGACTGATGGACCGGTACCGCCAGAAGATCATGCACCTGGCCATGTCCATCCTGCGTGACCCGGTCCTGGCCGAGGACATGGCCCAGACCGTCTTCGTGAAGGTGTGGCAGGCGCTGCCAAAGTTCGACGGGCGCGCGGCGCTATCCACCTGGATGTACACCATCGCGCGCAATACCTGCCTCACGGCGGTGGAACGCGAACGGCGCATGGTCCCGCTCGAGGACTTTGCCGAACCCGCTGACGACGACGGCGATCCCATGTTGTTCGGGCGGCAACAGGCGGGCCTGGAATCGGCCGGCCAGGCTGCGGCGGAATACGATGTGGCCAAGCTTCTTCATCAGCTGCCGGAACCCTATCGCCGCGTCGTAGTCCTTTTTTATATGGAAGATCGCAGTTGTGAAGAGGTCGGAGAGCTTCTTTCAATGCCCACGGGCACAGTGAAGGCGCTGTTGCACCGGGGCCGCAAGAAACTGGCCGCGCTGGCCGGTGAGTCGGAGACTGTGTCATGACACGAAAACTCGAAATCGAAGCCGCACTCGAACGTTCACTGCGCAAGCAGGTCGTGGTGCCACGGCTCGACGGGCGTTTCGATGCCGCCGTCTGGTCGCGCATCGAAGCCGAAGATCAGCGCGCATCCAGGTCGGCTCGGGCCGCCGCGGTTGCGCCTGCGTCGGCGCGGTGGCTATTCGCCATCAACCTCGTCGGCGCCTCGTTCGTAGTCGTGCTCGTCCTGTATTTCGGCATCCAGTCGTTCAGGGGTGTGACCGTGAGCCTGCCGATCGTGTCCGCACCGGAAGTCTCCGCGACCACGATGGATTGGGTTTCGCGGGCCGGTGGCTGGTGTATCACCGCCGCTTCGCTCGCGTTCGGACTCATGTTCACCTCGCTCGGCCGCAGGCTGCGGTCCAGCCTTCGCCAGTTCCTGTAGAAGGTCGCGCCTCTCACGGCGCGCGCTTTCGCTGGTAGACTCCGCGCCGCGCGGCTCTGACAGGCTGCGCATTACCTTCGCAGCAGCGGCAGAGAATGTCCTACAACGCATCCGACATCGAAGTCCTATCCGGCCTCGAGCCCGTGCGTCGCCGCCCGGGCATGTACACCGACACGTCGCGCCCGAATCACCTTGCTCATGAGGTCGTCGACAACTCGGTCGACGAAGCGCTCGGTGGCCATGCGAAAGAAATCAACGTCATCCTGCACAAGGACAATTCGTTGTCCGTGGCTGACGACGGCCGCGGCATGCCGGTCGACATTCACCCGAAAGAGAAGGTGAGTGGCGTCGAGCTGATCCTCACCCGCCTGCACGCGGGCGGAAAATTCAACGATAAGAACTACGAAGTGTCCGGCGGCCTGCACGGCGTCGGCGTCTCGGTCGTCAATGCGTTGTCCAAGCAGCTCGAGACCTGGATCAAGCGCAACGGCAAGGAATACAACATCAGCTTCAAGGACGGCAAAGTCTCCTCGAAGCTCGAAGTGGTCGGCACCGTCGGCCAGCGCAATACCGGCACCACCGTGCGCTTCTGGCCCGATCCCAAATTTTTCGACAGCGACAAATTCTCGGTTCCGTCGCTGCGCCACGTGCTCAAGGCCAAGGCGGTGCTGTGCCCGGGGCTCAAGATCACGTTCGAGAACGAAGCCACCAAAGAGAAGGACGAGTGGTTCTTCACCGGCGATCTGGCCGCCTATCTGAAAGAGGAGATCGGCAAGGAAGACGCGCTGCCGGCCGAGCCCATCTTCGCCAAGAACGCAGAGGCCAAGGTCAACGTCGTCGAGTACGCCATCGTCTGGACGCCGAACGCCGAACGCGCCATGGGCGAAAGCTACGTCAACCTCATCCCCACCTCTGAAGGCGGCACGCACGTGAACGGGTTGCGCGCCGGCGTCGCTGGCGCGGTGCGCGAATTCTGCGAATTCCGCAATCTGGTGCCGCGCGGGCTCAAGCTCACGCCGGAAGACGTTTTCGACAAGTGCTGCTTCGTGTTGTCGATCAAGATCCAGGAGCCGCAGTTCGCCGGCCAGATAAAAGAGCGCCTCGCATCGCGCGATGCGGCTTCACTGACCGAGAGCTTCGTGCACGACTCGCTGTCGCTGTGGCTCAACCAGCATCCGGATGCCGGCGAGCGCATCGCGCAGTTCGCGATCGAGAACGCGGCGGAGCGCACCAAGGCCGCCCAGCAGGTCAAACGCAAGCGTGTGACCGCAGGGCCGGCGCTTCCCGGGAAGCTGGCCGACTGTACCAACCAGGATCCGAAGCACTCCGAGCTGTTTCTCGTCGAAGGCGACTCGGCCGGTGGTTCCGCCAAGCAGGCGCGCGACCGCGAGACGCAGGCCATCATGCCGCTGCGCGGCAAGATCCTGAACACCTGGGAAGTGTCGGTCGGTGAGATCAGTTCTTCGCAGGAAGTGCACGACATTTCGGTGGCCATGGGAATCGACCCCGGCACCAGCGACCTGTCCGGTCTGCGCTATCACAAGATCTGCATCCTGGCGGACGCTGACTCCGACGGCCTGCACATCGCCACGTTGTTGTGCGCGCTGTTCCTGCGCCACTTCCGGCCGCTGGTGGCGAACGGCCATGTGTTCGTCGCCATGCCGCCGCTGTACCGCATCGACGCGGGCAAGAACATCTTTTACGCACTCGACGATCAGGAGCGCGATGCGCTGCTCAAGAAAATCGAGAGCGACGGCAAGACCAAGGCCAAACCGTACGTCCAGCGCTTCAAGGGCCTGGGCGAGATGAATCCTTCCCAGCTGCGTGAGACCACGATGGATCCGCGCACGCGCCGGCTGGTGCAGCTCACCATCTCCGCGAAGGACGACAGCGACCAGCTCATGGACATGCTGCTCGCCAAGAAACGCGCCTCCGACCGGCGCGAGTGGCTGGAAGAGAAAGGCAACCTGGCGGAAGTAGTCCCATGACGGTCGTTCCCTAACTATGCAAGACGAACTGAATTTCGAAGGCGTGGAGAAACAACCTCTGCGGGTCTTCACGGAGAAGGCGTACCTCGACTATTCGATGTACGTGATCCTCGATCGCGCACTGCCGGCGCTTTCGGACGGGCTCAAGCCAGTACAGCGCCGCATCATCTATGCGATGAGCGAGCTCGGCCTCTCGTCCGGGCAGAAGCACAAGAAATCCGCGCGTACCGTTGGCGATGTCATCGGCAAGTTTCATCCGCACGGCGACTCGGCCTGCTACGAAGCCATGGTGCTGATGGCGCAGGACTTCAGCTACCGCTATCCCATCGTCGACGGCCAGGGCAACTGGGGTTCGCCGGACGATCCGAAGTCGTTCGCGGCCATGCGTTACACGGAATCGAAGCTCACGCGCTACGCCGAAGTGCTGCTGTCCGAGCTCTCCGACGGCACCGTCGACTGGCAACCGAACTTCGACGGCTCGCTGGAGGAGCCCGCATTCCTGCCGGCGCGGCTGCCCAACGTGCTGCTCAACGGTACACAGGGCATCGCGGTTGGCATGTCCACCGACATCCCGCCTCACAACCTGCGCGAGATCGCCCAGGCGTGCATTCACCTGCTGGACGAGCCCGAGGCGCAGACGCGCTCGCTCATGAAATACGTGCGCGGCCCGGATCTGCCCACGGGCGGCGAAATCGTCTCGCCGAAGGCCGATCTGCTCGAGATCTACAACACCGGCAACGGCAGCTACAAGGCGCGCGCCGTGTACTGCGAGGAAGACGACAACATCGTCATCAGCGAGCTGCCGTACCAGGTATCGGGCAACAAGATCATCGAGCAGATCGCCGCGCAGATGCGCGAGAAGAAGCTGCCGATGGTCGAGGACATCCGCGACGAATCGGATCACGAAGAACGCATCCGCATCGTCATCGAGCCGAAGAAGCGCGCCGACGTGGCGCAGCTCATGGCGCACCTGTTCGCCACGACGGATCTCGAGCGCAACTATCGCGTCAACATCAACGTGATCACGCTCGAGGGCAAGCCCAAGGTGATGGGCCTGCGCGACCTGCTCAACGAGTGGCTGGTGTTCCGCACGACGACCGTCACGCGGCGCCTGCAGTTCCGTCTCGACAAGGTCGACAAGCGCCTGCACATCCTCGAGGGCTTGTTAGCCGCGTATCTGAACCTCGACGAGGTGATCCGCATCATCCGCCGCGAGGACGAGCCAAAGCCCGTGCTCATGAAGCGCTTCAAGCTTTCGGAAATCCAGGCCGAGGCCATCCTCGAAACCAAGCTGCGTCACCTGGCCAAGCTCGAGGAAATGAAGATTCGCGACGAGCAGAAGAAGCTCGCCGAAGAGCGCGAGGAGCTCGAGAGCTTTCTCAAGTCGAAGGCGAAGCTCAAGAAGCTCATTGCCAGCGAAATCGAGGCGGACGCCGAGAAATACGGCGACGACCGGCGCACGAAAATCGTCGAACGCGAAGCCGCGCAGGCCATCGACGAATCCGAACTCGTCGCCAATGAACCCGCGACCATCGTTCTGTCGAAGGGCGGTTTCGTGCGTTCGGCCAAGGGCCACGAGATCGACGCGCGCACGCTCACCTACAAGGCGGGCGACGAATATCAGCACGCGGCGCGCGGTCGCAGCGTGCAGCAGGCCGTGTTCCTCGATTCGACCGGCCGTGCCTACAGCGTGGTGGCGCATTCATTGCCGTCCGCACGCGGCCTTGGCGAGCCGTTGTCTTCGCGTGTCGATCCGCCCGATGGCGCCAAGTGGCGCGGCGTGATGATCGGTGAACCCGAAGACCTGTGGCTGGTCGCAAGCGATGCCGGTTACGGCTTCACCGTGCGACTCAAGGAAACCTGGGCGTCGAAGAAGGCCGGCAAGACACTGCTCAACCTGCCCGAAGGCGCGCTGGTGCTGGCGCCGGCGCCGGTGCCGAGCGACGATGCGCTGGTCGCGGTCACCTCCGAGGGCGGCAAACTACTGGTCTTCCCGGTCAAGGATGTGCCCGAGCTCGCGCGCGGCAAGGGCAACAAGCTGTTCGACATTGCGGCGAAGAAATTCGCCTCGCGCGAAGACTTCCTGACCGGCATGACGGTGGTCGCGAAAGACAAGTCTCTCGTGGTGCGTTCGGGCGAACGCAAGATGACGCTGAGCTGGTCCGACCTCAAGGATTATCGTGGCCAGCGCGCGCAACGCGGCTCGGTGCTGCCGCGTGGCTGGCGCAGTGTCGACGTGCTCGAGACGGAGTAGAGAAGCCAGCCCCTTGCCGGCGATTCGAAGCCGCGAAGTTGCGCGCTAGCGCGTCGCCACGACCACCGCGGCGCCCGCCATCGCGACGCCAGAACTGCGATTGAGCCGGCGCACGGCTTTGGGCGTGATGAACAGCTGGCGCGCGCGGGCGGCCAGGAATGCATAGGCAAACAACACGCTCGGCAGCACGATGCACATGGCCGCCGATATCTCCAGGAAACGCACGGCGGTCAGTGACGTCAGGTCGATGACTGTCGGCAGCAGCGCCAGGAAGAACAGGATTGCCTTCGGATTGGCGAGCGTGAGCGTCAAGCTCGCCACGAACGCATTCCAGCCGTGCTGCCTTCGACCTTCGGACTCGACCTCGACGCGTTCGGCCGGCGCGGTCCACAGCTGGTAGGCCAGGTACAGTAGATAGGCGACGCCGATCCACTTGATGGCCACGAACAGCGTGGCGGCGGTTCTGGCGAGCGCGGCAAGGCCGGTGGCCGCGATCCCGAACCAGATCAGGTCGCCGACCACGAAGCCGCCGATGAACGCGGGAGCGCCTTTCAAGCCGTGCGCCAGTGACCGTGCGATCACCGCGGCGATGCCCGGTCCGGGCGTCGCGACGGCGAGCGCGTATACCGCGCAGAAGGTCAGCAGCCCGTAGATCGTCATTTGCCGCCGAACTTGTAGCTGAGGCTCAGGAAGAAGCTGCGCCCGACGGAATCGAACCACGAGATGTCGTAGTAGGGATAACCGGCGTAGGTCGGGTCGACCTCGGGCGCTTCGTCGAGCAGATTGTCGACCGTGAGTCGCATGCTGGCCGCGTCGGAGAGTTGATAGCCGATCGAGGCATTCACGAGAATGCTCGGGTCGATGAATGCCTCTTCATCGTAGTTGGGCAGGCGATCGAGGCGCTGCGCATACAGCGTGGAGGTCCAGGCTCCGGCCGCGAGCGTCACGCTGGCGTTGGCCTTGCTGCGGGGGATGTCGAAACCGCTGTCGACGCGGAATTCGTCGACGATCGGATCGCCAGGAAACTGCTGGGTCTCGTGATCGAACACTTTCGTGTATCCGCCGGTGAACGTCAGCGAGGCGGCGCCGACGGGCAGCTTGTAGCGGAACGCGAAATCGACACCCGAGGTGCTTTCGTTGGCGACGTTGATGGGATTCACGCGTACGCCGAACAGCTCGCCGGGCGTCAACGGGTTCGACAGCGGGTAGCGCGTGACGCGCGCCAGCGTGTCCACGCAGGTCGGTGAATTCACGTCGATCGCCGTGCCATTGGTGGTCTCGCCGATTCGGCAATCCGCTTCGGCCTGCAGGAGCTTGTCGATGTCGATGTCCACCACCTCATCGTCGAGGTCGATCTTGAAGTAGTCGACGGACACGTCGAAGTTTTCGCTCGGCGCCCAGACGACGCCCGCGCCGAACGAGGTGCTGGTTTCCGGTTTCAGATTCCGGTTGCCCGTGCGAGTCGAGACAATGCCGGTGTCGGAGAACGAACAGTCGTCGATGTCCTCGTCGGGCTCTTCGGTGCGGCACAGGTAGTAATCGTTGGCGGATGGGTGCACGTTCCCCTCGCCGGCGAACACGTAGTGCAGATCCGGCGCGCGGAAGCCCGTGCCGTAGTAGCCACGCAGCAGCAGGCTGTCGATGGGGCGGAATTCCAGGCCGAGGTTGTAAGTGAACTTGCCGACATCGCCACCGGCGAAGTTGTAGCTGTCGTAGCGGCCCGCGGTGCTGAGTTCAAGTGTCTTGAACACCGGCAGGCGGAACTCGTAGCTGGCGCCGTAGTGTTTGCGCGAGCCGTGGCCGTCCTGGTCGCGCCACGAGTAGTAGTAATACGTGAGCGCCCGCGGATCGGGATTGAGATCGTAGCTCTGGGTGCCGGCTTCCACGTTCGCCGCGAATCCCACGGCGCCGGCCGGCAGATCCCACAAGGAGCCGTTGGTCAGTGTGAGCGATAGATAGTCGTTCTTCGCCTCGGGATGATAGACCGTGCGCGTGGCGATCGAGTCGTACTCCTGGCGCGTGAGCGGCGTGTACAGGCGCGCCACGTCGGCATCGAAGCTCGGATACTCGCTGTCTTCGTCGACGCCGGTCTGCGCGCCGAGGAACAATGCATTGGCATTCGCGGCGATGATCTGCGGCCAGCTCACGCGCAGCTTGTACTGGCTGTGATTGAGGTAAGCCTCGTAATTCCAGTCCTCACCGATGTGACCCTTCACGCCGGGCGTCACGGTGATCGTGGTCTGATCGCTCTGCACCATGCCTCGTTCGAGACCGCCCATTTCCTCGGGCGTGAACTGGCGGTACCAGGAGTCGAGAGCCCCGGTCGAGTCGTTGAAGAAATTGCCGTCTTCGCTGCCGTTCTCGTCCTGGAACTGCCAGTCCGTCACATCCTTGAATACTTTCACCTTGCTGGTGCCGATCATGATGTCGGCGAACAGCGTGGTGCTTTCATTGAGCTCGAGGCTGAGCGATGCATATGCGGTTGCGCCGCGCCGTTCACTGCGCACCGTGCCGTAGCCGATGGACTCATTGCTGCCGCAGTAGCGGCCTGGTCCGTAGTCGTCGAGGTCTTCGTCGAACAAACCGTAGCGCGGGCGGCTGCCGTAGTAGGTAGTGCCCTTGTTGAGATCGGACAGGGCGTCGCAGGTGGCCTGACCGGGATCGACGTACGCGTCCTCGTTCGGGTCGTAGCGCAGGAATACGCGGCGCGCGAGCGGCGACTCGGTGGTCGGACTGTCGGCCGTGGAGTCCTGGATCGCGCGATCGAAGGCCCACAAGGGCTTCTGATCCAGCAACTCGACGCCGAAGACGGCGTTGAAATCTCCCGAGGACCAGCCACCCGCCAGTGAAAAGCGCTGCGATTGGCCACCGCCGCTGTCTTCGGGCGTGCCGGCGCGGTAATCGAGCTCGAAGCCGTCGACGTGCTCCTTGAGCACGAAGTTGACGACGCCGGAGATGGCGTCCGAGCCATAGATGGCCGACGCGCTGCCGCTCAACACCTCGACCTTGTCGATCATGCCGAGCGGAATGTTGGAAATGTCGGTGAAGTTGCTGAGCCCCTGGAAGGGCAGCGGGAAATCGGCGATCCGCCGGCCATTCACCAGCACCAGCGTGTGGTTTGGGCCGAGGCCGCGCAGGTCGACCTGTTCGGCGCCGGGCGTGAAATCCGCGGCATTGAAAGACTGCTGGCTCTGCGTGGCGCCGGCGTTCTGCGTGAGCGCGCGCAGCACGTCAGGCACGCTGGTCAATCCCTGCGATTCGATTTCATCGGCGCCGATCGTGGTGACCGGTGCGGGTCCCTGTTGATTGGTTCGCGGAATGCGCGAGCCGATGACGACGACTTCTTCGAGTGGTGCCGATTCTTCCTGCGCCAGCGCGGTCTGGTTGAGTATCGCGATCGTCATCGCCGTGGCGGCCGCGACCGCCGTGACTTTCCTGTTCATCGTCTGGACTCCCCGATTTGGTCGATTCGCGCAACCATTCTATTGGGGACGCGGATTGTGTAAAGCTGCGCACCAGCAGTCGCGTCGCTTGTCGACAGGGGATCCAGATGTTCATGCGCCAGTTTCTCGCCGCCGCACTCATCGCGAGCGCGGGTGTCGCCAATTCAGTGCACGCGGCATCCCCGCCGGCCTATGACTACTACTCCGTCGGCAAACTCAGGAGCCCGACACCGGGCAAGACCGAAGGCGCGCTCATGCTGCTGGGTGGCGGCGATTGGCCGGTGCCGGCATTTCGCTGGTTCGTCGAGAGAATGGGACACGGACACCTGGTGATCCTGCGGGCCTCGGGTACCGACGATCTGCAGAAGGATTTTGTCAACGAGATCGGCGGCGCCGCGTCGGTCGAGACGATCGTGTTCCATTCGCGCGAGGCGGCGAGCGACGCGCGCGTGTTGAAGATCCTGCGCCACGCCGACGGCATCTTCTTTGGCGGTGGCGACCAGGCTAACTACGTGCGCTACTTCAAGGGCACGCCACTGAACGCGCTCGTCGAGGAGCACGTGCGCACCGGCAAGCCGCTGGGTGGCACGAGCGCGGGCCTGGCAATTCTCGGCGCGTGGAGCTACGGCGCGATGGATGGCGGCAGCCTGTTGTCCGAGGACGCGATGAAGGATCCGTTCGGCGGTGGCGTCACGCTGGTCGGCGATTTTCTGCATCTGCCGTATTTGTCGCAGGTGATCACCGACAGTCACTTCGCGATCCGCGAGCGATGGGGCCGGCTGCTGGTGTTCGTCGGCCGGCTCGCGACCGAGCAGCAAGACGCCGGCATCACCGGCATCGGCATCGACGAGAAGGCGGCGCTCTGCGTCGAGGCGGATGGCACCGGTCGTGTCTATTCGATTGGCCGTGGATTCGCGTGGCTGGTGCGCCCGCTGCGGGCGCCGGATGCCGTGGCTGCCGCGCCTTACAACTTTCACGGTGTGCCGATCGTGGGACTCGGCGAGGAAAGTGGCATCGACCTCAGGACTTTCACGGTGACGCGCCCGGCATTTTCACTGAACGTCAGTATCGCGAACGGCCAGTTCGACGGCGCATCGCTCGCGGCACTCAAGGCGGCCGCCGTCACCCCGGTTCCGGGCACGGCATCGTCGCACTGGGCAATGGCGATTCACGGCGGCGCGGGCGTGATCGAGCGCGGCGATCTCACGCCCGACAAAGAAGCTGAATATCGCGCCGCGCTGAATGCGGCGCTCGCGGCTGGCGAAAAGGTTCTGCGCGCCAGAGGTTCGAGTCTCGATGCCGTGGAGGCCGCGATCCGCGTGCTCGAAGACGATCCGCTGTTCAACGCCGGCCGCGGTGCGGTGTTCACCGCCGACGGCCGCAACGAGCTCGACGCCTCCATCATGGACGGCGGCACGCGCAAGGCCGGCGCCGTGGCCGGTGTCACGCGCACTCGCAATCCGATCACGCTGGCGCGCGCTGTCATGGAGAAATCACCGCACGTCATGCTGGCGCGCGAAGGCGCCGACCAGTTTTCGGTGGAACAGGGTCTGCCGCAGGTCGATCCCGGCTACTTCCGCACCGAACAACGCTGGCAGCAACTGCTCGATTGGCGGCGCGACAACGCGAAAATTCTCGATCGCACGCATTCACGCGGAACCGTGGGGGCGGTGGCCATCGATGTGAACGGGCACGTCGCCGCGGGCACGTCGACCGGTGGCATGACGGGCAAGCGATGGGGGCGGATCGGCGACTCGCCGGTCGTTGGCGCCGGCACCTATGCGGCGGACGGGAACTGCGCGGTGTCCGCCACCGGGTCCGGCGAGTACTTCATCCGCGCCAGCGCCGCGCGCCAGCTCTGCGATCGCATCGCCTGGCGTGGCTCCGACGTGCAGTCGGCCGCGACCGCAACGATTGCCGACATCGGCGACATTGGCGGCGACGGCGGAGTGATCGCCATGGATGGTGCCGGGACGATTGGTTTCGCGATGAACTCGAGCGGCATGTACCGCGGCTGGGTCACCAGCAGCATTCCGGCGGCGACGGCTATCTACTCGAACGAGGCCGGACCCGCACAGGGCGCGAAATAGACTTACCTGCTGCGCAGGTAGCGGTCGAGCCAGGTCACGGTCTCGCCGAAGTAGTCCGGCCAGTCGGCCCGCCGCTGTGCTGCGCCGAAGTCGGCGCCATGAATGCCGCCGGGAATCCGCACCAGCCTGGCGGGAACGTGCGCGGCGTCGAGCGCCGCCTTCATTGCCACCGATTGCGAAATCGGCACCAGTGTGTCGGCATCACCGTGCAGCAGCAACACCGGCGGTGCCCGCGCGCTCACGTGCGTGATCGGCGATGCGGCCGCATAGGCTGCCGCCGCGGAAGCGTTCGACGGCGGCGCCTCCATGAACGAGACCACGTAGGCCGTGCCTTCCACCGTATCGATGCGCGCGAGATCGAGCAGCGGCGCGCGCAGTACGACCGCGGCGAGCGCCGCCGACTCGCGATTCACCGGATCGGTGTCCCGCGGATCACCGGCGGAGCCGAGCATGGCGGCGAGGCCTAACAAGTGACCGCCCGACGAGCCGCCGACGCCGCCAATGCGCGCCGCGTCGATCCCGTAGTCGCGCGCATGGAAGCGCACGAACCGGATCGCGCGTTGCACGTCGTCGATCGCCGCCGGGAAATGGAACCGCGGCGCGGCACGGTGGTTGATGGCGAACACGGTGTAACCAGCCGCGAGCAACGGCGGGCCCCAGATGCCGATCTGCTGTTCTTTGAGCGGCGGCGCGGCGTACTGCAGACCCGCTTGCCAGCCACTGCCGGAGATGAACACCACGCCGAAACCATTCGGCTTTTCGGGCCGATGCACGTCGAGCAGCAGCGCGAGCCCCGAATACATGCCATACACGACGTTGCGTTCGACCGCCGGGGCGTCCACGGCGTCTGCTTCGGCCACCATGGGCAGCAGCGCCGCGATGAGGATCAGGAAACCTCGCATGCCCACGCCTAACGGCGGCCCTGGCCCTCGGCCATGACCACTTCTTCCGGCGCATTGACGAAGTAGCCCTGGATGAACTGCACGCCGAGCTGCCACAACACCGCCATGGTGTTCGCGTCCTCGACGCGTTCAGCGATGGTTTCGATCTTGAGTTTGACGGCGTGTTCGACCAGCTTCTTGACGACAGTCTGGGTCTCGAAGTTGCTGGCGAGATCCTGCATGAGCGCGCCGTCGATCTTGATGAAGTCGAGCGGCACCGCGCCGAGCAGCTTGATGGGATCGCGACCCGAACCGAAACGCTCGATCGCGATCCTGAAGCCCATTTTCTTGAGGTTGTTGAGCTGCGCCAGCGAAGCGGTCATGTATTGCTCGGCGATGCTCTCGGTGATCTGGAAGCAGATGCGCTCGGGTTTGTGCGTGCCGGTCGCGAGCTGGGTCTTGAGCCACTCGGCGAAACCGTTGTCGAGCACACTGTCCCTCGACAGGCGCACGAAGAGGCAGCCGGGTTTCTTCTGCGCGGCGAACGACAGCGACGCGCCGACGACCCAGCGATCGATGTTCTTGAGCAGGTCGTTGCGCTCGGCCGCGGCCATGAATTCCGCCGGCAACACTTCCTTGCCCTGGTGATCGAGCATGCGCACCAGGACGTCGAACATGTTCGGGTCTTCGCCCTGCAGGCTCGCCACCGGCTGCTGCACGAGGCGGAAGCGGTTTTCCATGAGTGCCGACTTGATGTGTTTGACCCAGATCTTGTCGTAGGCCTGTACGCGCGTGTCGGTGTCGGCCTTGTCGAGATGGAATATCTGGTTGCCACCCTGGCTGCGGCCACGGCGAACGGCCTCGACCACGTCGGCGACGATGGCGTCGATGTTCGAACCGGCGGTTGGCACGGTAGTGAGGCCGATGGTGCAGCTCGAGTGCAGGGTCTTTTGACCGACGGTAGTGGCGCTTTCGCTGAAGCGCGCCAGAACGGCCTCGGCCCAGGCTTCGATGTCGTGCGTGTTGCCGCGTTCGAGCAGCGCGAGGAATGAAACGCCCGACAGTCGGCCGGCGATGTCGTTGGGGCCGAGATGGGACTTGAGGGTCGTGGCGTATTCGGCGACCAGTTGTTCGCTGGCGCGTGCGCCGACATCCTTCTCGAGCTCGGCGAACTTGTCGGGACGCACCAGCGCCATGAAACGCACGCCGCCGGCCGGCGGCGAGGCGATGCGAACACCGATGGCATCGAGCAGCGGGCGGCGCAGCAACAGCCC
>JBDTSV010000180.1:0-34840 GCA_039930985.1 Pseudomonadota bacterium | reverse complement strand
TCACCGACATGGTGGTATTCCGCGAAAACACCGAAGACATCTACGCTGGCATCGAGTGGCCGACGGGCTCGGAAGAAGTCCACAAGCTGATCCACTTCCTGCAGAGCGAGCTCAAGGTGACCGGCATCCGCTTCCCGGCGAGCTCGGGTATCGGCATCAAGCCCGTGTCGAAGGAAGGCAGTCAGCGCCTGGTGCGCAAGGCCATCAAGTACGCCATCGAGAACGATCGCGTGTCGGTGGCGCTGGTGCACAAGGGCAACATCATGAAGTTCACCGAAGGTGCCTTCATGCAGTGGGGCTATCTACTGGCGAAGGAAGAATACGGCGCGAAGCCCATTGGCGCCGGCCCGTGGTTGAGCTTCAAGAATCCGGTCAACGGCAAAGAGATCGTGATCAAGGACGTGATCGCGGACAACTTCCTGCAGCAGGTGCTGCTGCGTCCGGAAGACTACGACGTCATCGCCACGCTCAATCTCAACGGCGACTACATCTCCGATGCGCTCGCGGCCCAGGTCGGCGGCATCGGCATCGCGCCGGGCGGCAACATCGGCGATGGGCTCGCGGTGTTCGAGGCGACGCACGGCACGGCGCCCGGGTTCGCCGGCAAGGATCGCGTCAATCCGGGCTCGCTGATTCTCTCGGCGGAAATGATGCTGCGTTACCTCGGCTGGAAAGAAGCCGCGGATCTCATCATCCAGGGCGTCGCCGACACCATCGCCGCCAAGGAGATGACCTACGACCTCGCGCGCCTGCGCGAAGCTATCCGTGCCACCAAGCGCGACATCGCCGCCCGCAAGAATGTCGAGGAAGATCTGCAACGCCTCATTCCGGGAGCAACGCTGCTGACCTGTTCCGGATTTGGCGACGCCATCATCAAACGCATGCGGAGCTGAGCCGGCGCGCGTACTCTTCGCGCCGATGTCAGCAACCTTCTGTCCCGACTGCACGCTGTGTCCGCGGCTCAGCCGTTTTCTCGTCGCCACCGCGCACAAGTTTCCCGATTACCATTGCAAGCCCGTCGCTCCGTTCGGCGAAGCCGCGCCGAAGCTGCTCATCGTGGGACTCGCACCCGGCATGCACGGCGCCAATCGCACCGGTCGGCCGTTCACGGGCGACTTCGCGGGAATACTCCTGTACGAGTCGTTGTTCGCGCTGGGTCTGTCGAGCGCGCCGAAATCTGTGGACCGCGGCGACGGCCTCAAGCTCAACGGTGTTCGCATCACCAACGCCGTGAAGTGCCTGCCGCCCGAGAACAAGCCGCTGCCGGCGGAGATCAAGACCTGCAACCAGTACCTGGCGGCTGAGTTGGTGAAGCTGCGCTCGGTCACCACGGTCATGGCGCTTGGCACAGTGGCGCATGACGCGGTGCTCGTGGCGTCGGGGCTCAAGCGCAGCGCCGCCAAGTTCGGCCATGCCAACGAACACGAGCTGCCGGACGGCCGCCACTTTATCGATTCCTATCACTGCAGCCGCTACAACACCCAGACGCGGCGCCTCACCACGGAGATGTTCCAGAAGGTGCTGAAGAGGGCGGCAACGCTCGCGGGTTTATGATTGGCAGGTGAGTTCCGCGCCGCCATTCGATCCCAAGGACTTCATCGCGAACCTGCCGCGCCGGCCGGGTGTGTACCGCATGTATTCCGAGCCCGATGAGCAGGGCAAATCCGAGCTGCTGTACGTGGGCAAGGCCCGCAGCCTGCGCGACCGCGTGGGCAACTACTTCCTCGCCAGCAATGTCGACCCGAAGGTGCAGGCGCTGGTCGGGCACATCGAGCGCATCGAAGTCACGGTGACCAACTCCGAGACCGAGGCGCTGCTGCTCGAATACAACCTCATCAAGGAGCACAAACCGCGCTACAACATCGTGTTGCGCGACGACAAGAGCTTTCCCTACATCTATCTACCCACCGGCCACGAGTATCCGCGCCTGGTGTTCTATCGCGGCGCGCGCAATCTGCCGGGCCGCTACTTCGGCCCCTTCCCGAGTGCCGGTGCCGTCAAGGAGACACTGCAGAGCGTGCAGAAGATCTTCCGTATCCGGAACTGCCGCGACACGTTTTTCGAGAACCGCAGCCGGCCGTGCCTGCAGCACCAGATCGGCCGCTGCTCCGCGCCCTGCGTCAAGCTCATCTCGCGCGAGGACTACGCGCGCGATATCTCCGCGGCGGTCAAGGTGCTCGAAGGCCGCAACGACGAGGTGAACAGCGAGCTGGCGCGCGCCATGGAAAGTTCGGCGGAGAGCCTGCAATACGAGCGTGCGGCGGCGCTGCGCGATCAATTGGCGGCGCTCAAGCAAGTCCAGGCCCAGCAGATCGTCACTGCCGAAGGTGATCGGGATATCGACGTGTTTGCGCTGGTCGGTGAGCCGGGGGAATTCGCGGTCACGGTCATGATCATCCGCGGCGGCCGCAATCTTGGCGCCACCAGCTATTTTCCCAAGGGCGCACTCGCCGAGCCCAACGAGGCATTGGCGTCCTTCCTCATGCAGTACTACGCGGACACGCCGCCGCCGCCGGAAATCCTCGTCAATCTCGAGCTCCTCGAATCCGAAGCGCTCATGGCCGCGCTCACGCAGCGTGCCGAGACCGCCACGCGGGTGTGGCGCCCGTCGCGCGCCTTGCCGGCACGCTGGATTGCCATGACGGTGGAGAACGCATCGCAGGCGCTGCGCATGCGTCGCGCGCGACGCGCGGACATTGGCGAGATGCTCGCAGACCTGGCGCGGTTGCTCGACCTGCCACGCGCACCCGAGCGGCTGGAATGTTTCGACATCAGTCACACAGCCGGCGAGGGCACCGTCGCCTCCTGCGTGGTCTACGGTCCGGAAGGCCCGATGAAGAAGGACTACCGCCGCTTCAACATCACCGGCGTGACGCCCGGCGACGATTACGGCGCGTTGCGGCAGGCGCTCAGGCGGCGCTATGAGCGCGTCAGGTCCGGTGAAGTCCCGGTCCCGGATGTGCTGCTCATCGATGGCGGTCTGGGGCAGATCAATGAGGTGTATGCCGAACTCGAGCAGCTGGGATTTGCAGGTCTCAAGCTGGTCGGCGTCGCGAAAGGAGCCGATCGCAAGGTCGGCCAGGAGCGCTTGATCGTCCATGGTGAGGCGGGTGCCATCGTGCCCGGACCCGATTCACAGGGCCTGCGTGTCGTCCAGCGCATTCGCGACGAAGCCCACCGCTTCGCCATCACCGGTCACCGTAAAAGGCGCGCGCGCCGGCACAACGAATCGGTGCTGGAGACCGTTCCGGGATTGGGACCGGCGAAGCGCCGAGCGCTGTTGCGGCACTTCGGCGGCATGCAAGGACTGCTGCGCGCTGGCGTCACCGACTTCGAAGCGGTGAGCGGAATCGGGACAACACTGGCGCGCACCCTTTATGATCATCTGCACCCGGGAGCTTGAACCTCAGCGATGATCTGGAACCTTCCCAACACCCTGACCTGGCTGCGGATCTTCGCGATTCCGTTGGTCATCGTCTTGTTCTATCTACCGTTTACGTGGGCCGACCCGGCGGCGGGGCTGCTGTTCGCGGCGGCCGGCATCACCGACTCGCTGGACGGGTACTTCGCGCGCCGCATGGGACAGACCTCGCGCCTCGGCGCGTTCCTCGATCCGGTGGCCGACAAGCTCATCGTCGCCGTCGCGCTGGTGCTGCTGGTGAGCAAGGAAATGCCGATGATCATCGTGCCCGGTCTGGAAGGCCTGGACGGCGCGCGCGCCACACTGCGGCCGGAATCGGTGCGCGCCATTCTCGTACTGTGTTCGGTGGTCATCATCGGTCGCGAGATCGCCATCTCCGCGTTGCGCGAATGGATGGCCGAGATCGGTCAGCGCGGCAAGGTCAAGGTGAGCCAGCTCGCCAAGTACAAGACCATTCTGCAGATCGTCGGTCTGTCGTGCATGTTGTTCCGCTGGAATCTCACGCTGCTCCCGGGAGTCTCGATGCCGATCTTTGAAATCGGCCTGGTGCTGACGGTCATCGCCGCGGTCCTGACGCTGTGGTCGGCAATCTCGTACCTGCGCGCTGCCTGGCCCGACATGCAGGGACATTCGTGACTCGCTCGATCTGCGTCTTCTGCGGCTCGGCGCCGGGTGCGCGCCCTAGCTACTCGGGCGCGGCCGAACAGATGGGAACCGCGCTGGCGAAGGCTGGCCTCACGCTGGTATACGGCGGCGGCAAGCTCGGGCTCATGGGCATCGTTGCCGACGCCGTGTTGGCCGCCGGCGGGCGCGTGGTGGGCGTGATCCCGCGCATGCTCATCGAGCGCGAGTGCGCGCACCCGAACCTCACCGCCCAGCACGTGGTCCACACGATGCACGAGCGCAAGACGCTCATGGCCGACATGTCCGATGCGTTCGTCGGGTTACCGGGCGGCATGGGCACGTTCGACGAACTGGTCGAGATCGTCACCTGGGCGCAGCTCGGGCTGCATGCCAAGCCGGTGATCCTCGCCAACATCGAAAACTACTTCGCGCCGATGTACGGAATGCTCGATCACGCGGTGCGTGAGAAGTTCGTCACGCCCGAAAGCCGGGCGCGATGGCGCAACGCCGATTCCGTGTCCGAGGTCATACGAATCCTCACGAAAGAGGGGCTTGTGAAAGAAGGACTTACCGGAGAGGGAAGTCCTTGACTTGCCGGCCGCTGGCCCTAGAATTTGCGCCCTCTCCAGGATGCGGGAATAGCTCAGTTGGTAGAGCACGACCTTGCCAAGGTCGGGGTCGCGAGTTCGAGTCTCGTTTCCCGCTCCAATCTTTCGGACCTCATCATTCGGGTCCTCAGGCTAGGTGGCAGAATGGTTATGCAGCGGCCTGCAAAGCCGTCTATGCCGGTTCGATTCCGACCCTAGCCTCCAATCAGTCCCTTGCCCCGGTGGCGGAATTGGTAGACGCAACGGACTTAAAATCCGTCGGCTTTAAAATGCCATGCCGGTTCGATTCCGGCCCGGGGCACCAAATCAAGGACGTAGGAGCGTTTTAGGCCTAGGTCCTTTACCGCCCCGCCCATTTCGTGCAGATTCAGTGCAGTGATTAACTCCGCGCCGCACTGGCGAAGGGCTGCACATGGCATCGGTTCAAAAGCTTGTTTCCAAACTGACGGGCGACGTTTCGTACCGCGCCCAAGTGCGGACGAAAGGCCGGTCGGAATCTGAGACGTTCCCCAACCGCAAAGAGGCCGAGGCGTGGGCCGCGTCGATCGAGACGGCGATCCGCGAGGGGAAGCATTTCCCGCACGCCGCAGCGAAGCGCACGAGCTTTGACGCGCTCGCCAAGGATTACATTGAGACCGTTCTCCCCGAGTTCGACGAGTACGAGCGCAACACGCGCAAGCGCCAGCTCGCGTGGTGGTCGGAGCAATTCGCCGGCCTCAACCTCACGGAAATCACCGCCGACCGAATCTCAAAGGCCCGCGACGTGCTCGCGGCGACGCCGTATAAGCGCGGCAAGCCGCGAACGAACAAAAAGGGCGTCACTACGCCCCCGAAGGAATACAAGCGCACGGGCGCCACTACAAACCGCTACATCGCGACGCTTTCCCATGCGCTGAGCTTCGCGATCAAAGAGAGGCGCCTAATCGACCGCAACCCCGTGGGCGACATCGCGCGCAAAAAAGAGGCGAGGGGCCGCACCCGGTTCCTATCCGACGATGAGCGCACCGCATTGATCGACGCGTGCGAAAAGTCAGCTTGGCCGGCGTTGCGTACGTTGGTCTTGCTGGCGATCACCACGGGTGCCCGACGCGGGGAGCTGATCGGGCTGCGTTGGGCTGACGTGGATTTGAAGGCGGCGCGGGCACTCGTGCGCGAGACCAAGAACGGCGATCAACGTACGTTGCCGCTCGCCGGCAAGGCGCTCGAAGCGTTGCGCGCCCTCAAGCTCCAAAACTCGGCGCGCAGTGAGTTCGTCTTCGCGCACCCCAATGGCATGCCCGGCACCGCGCACGAGAATTTCGACGACGTGTGGTATGCGGCACTCGACGCGGCCGGCATCGAGGGGTTCCGCTTCCACGATCTACGCCATACGACGGCATCGATGCTCGCCGCGCAGGGCGCATCGTTGCTCGAAATCGCCGACGTGCTCGGGCACAAGACGCTCGCGATGGTTAAGCGGTACTCGCATCTCGTGGTCGACCACAAGGCGAAAGTAATCGAGCGACTCGTGGCGGCGAAGGGGCTCTAACCGATGCCGGTGAGCTACAAACAACGGCGCGCGCTCACGCAGCGACGATTCGCGGCAATCGCGACGCTTTTTCGTAGATTGGCTGGCGCGCCGGCTGAGCCGTGGGAGTTGACGTCTGCCGAGTTTGACGCTGAGCTGCGCAAAGTGAAGGCTGGCGAAAAGAAAGCCGCCGCACGCCGGCCGACCCCACGCAATAGCAACTCGGACGCGATCTCGATCCTTCGAGCGGCGCATCCGAATTTATACACGGGCGAGCTAACTATCGCGAAAGCACACCGCCTGAATTCGTGGCTGCGAAAAAACCACCCGACGATTCGCAAACGCACCGACGACGCCCTGCAACGCGCGATCAATAGGTCGCGCTCCCCCAAGAAACGGTAAGAGCTGTCCGGCTACCGGCTCGCCGGTGCTCCAGAGTGGCAACGTGTCCTCTGGAGTACGCGCCATGCCCAACAGCCCCTCACTACCGCCGACCGCTGAGCTTTTCAACAAGCGCCAGCTCGCCGAGCGGCACCCGACGTTTCTATCCGCCTCGCGCATCGAATGGTCGCTGCGTCGCCGGCACAAGAACGGCCTCGCAGCGTGCGGCGCCGTGTTCGAGACAGCGTCCGGCGAGCTGCTCACGCACGAGCCTGCTTTCCTCGCATGGTTCCTCGGTCTCAGTGGGCGAAAAAGGCCACGCGCCAATCGCCGCGCCGGAAGCTAACAATGCTTGCCGGGACATCCCCAACGGCCGTACGCAGCTCGAAACGCGACATCGCGAACCGAAGCGCGCGCGTGCTTCGTGCAAGAGAGACGAGGGCGAAGCAACTCCGCAGCTATTTGCACGCGGGGTGCCGGCCCCTACTCGTGGGACCAATTTGCGAGGCGGATATCGAACGACAGCTCGCGCTTGTAATGGAGCGCTCGACGCCCGAGCAAGTCGCCTTGCTATGCGATCACGTCGACAACCTCGAATCGTTCTGCCGCTACCTGCGAAGAAATCGCGCATGGCTCAAAAAACAGCTCGCCAGAAATGACGACGCCTCAGGACCGGAGCGGCGCTGAGGCGTCGTAAGTGACTATGAACGAAATCGACAATGACTCTACCCGACGCCCGACGCTAAAACTACCCCCGTCAGCGCGCGGCCGACCGGTAACGCATTTCTTCGTGCACGCCATTGGACGTCGCCCGCCGAGGGTCACGCATCGAACGGAGGAGGCGGCGATTGCCGAGGCACTACGTCTATCTACAATGCCCGCGAACGCCGGGATTCAATTTCAGGTTCGCGCCGCAAGATTCGTCTCCCAATTCTGTAACGGCACGGTGTCGCGGTCATGAAAGGCGCAAGACTCGAAGGGCTGCCGCCCGTGCCGTCCGCACCTCTGCCGAAGTCGTGGTATTTCCTCGCCGTTGACGGCCGCCCCCGGCGGGTCGAAATTTACCCTACGCAAGCCACGGCCGAGAAAGCCGCGCGCGATCTAGCGCGTTACGTGATCAATCAGAGAGTGACGGTTTGTCACGCCGTCCCTGTCGTGGCTGTGCGGGACGTGCTCGCATGAACGCGCTTGAACAACAAATCGTAGAAGCGCGCGCCGCCTTCGACCACGCGGTCGGCGGTCGCGACAGTGACGCGGCATACAAACTACTTCGAGAGCTTCAACGCGAGGAACAGCTACGGTTCGCCCTCGCGCGGGGTTGGCGTTGCACGTCGCGGCACATCAGTCTCGAACAGTTGAAGGCCGGTATGTGGATTAGAACGCGGCCGAGCGCCCACGACCCCGAGATCGATCACGCCGAGTTCTTCGTCGACGGCCCGTTGCAACGTCCGCAAATCGCCGCGATCCGGAGCCACACGTACGCCAGCGGCGAAAAGGTCGACGCGTTCGCGCATCGCCACGGCCTACGCGTCGAGGTGCTGCCGTTCAGCTCTTACATTCCGAATCGAACCGTCGCCGTTGTCTACACGCGCAAGAAGTAATGACCCATGACCCTCACAGTCTCACTCGGCCAGCATCGCGCCGACGCTTCGCCGGCACGTTTCGCTGCCGAATTCCCTGCACTCGTCGAATGGCTCAAGGCCCGCACGCCAACGGCTGGCGACAAAGACGGCCCGTATCTTGTGTTCGCCGACTTTGGCGAGGGCGGCACGCGCGACTACGATCACTTACTCGCGAGCTACGCCGTTCCGCTCGACCTGGACCTCGGAAAATTCACGTGGAATGCCGATGCGATCCGTGCGCGATTCCCCGGTCGCCAGTTCATCGCATGGACGTCGTACAGCCACACGCCCGAGCGCCCGCGCTGGCGCGTCGTCGTGCCACTGGAGCGCGGAGCGACGCGCGAGGAACACTACGCAACGTGGGACACACTGGCCGAGCTGTTCGCGCGCGACTGCGGCGAGTCGAGCAAAGACGCCACCCGTTTGAACTACATTCCCGGCGCAGCGGCTCACCCCGAGCATGCGCAGTTCATCTACGGCGAGGGCGCACCCTTTCCCGTGAGCGCTGTTCCCGAGGGAACTGCCGTCCAAGCCGGCGACCAATGGAGCGACGAGCCCGTCGAGGGCTACACCGGCACCTCGGACGACGACGAGTTGATCGCGCACATGCTCGCAGCTCGCTCACGATCTCAGGATGCGTTCGCGCCGCCGGGTACGCCGACGAAGTTCGCCGCGTTGTGGAACGCCGATGCCGCGCACCTTGTCTCGCTGTTTCCGCCGCAAGAGGACGGCCAGCAATTCGACCACACGCGGGCCGACGCAGCCCTCGCGAACGAACTCGTGTACTACACGGGCGGCGACTGCGAACGCGCGTTGCGCATCATGGAGCGCGGGACGCTCGCGCAGCGCGACACGTGGGAGGAACGCAAAGGCCGCCTCGCAATCTCGCTCGCCCTCAAGGGTCGCGCGGCCTTTGCGTACATCCGCAAAACGCCTGCCGAGCCGACTGTTCCCGAGGGAACTCTCGAGACGGCCGACCCGTACGCATCACGTATCGATCGCACCGACGCGGGCAACGCGAATCTTTTGATTCGGCTCGCGCAAGGGACGTTGCGTCTCGTGACCGAAACGGCGAAGTGGCTTTATTGGAACGCGCGGCGTTGGCAGATCGATACGCACGAAGTGTTCGTGAGCACGCGCGCGCTCGAAGTGGCGAAACACTACTTAGCCGAAGCGGAGCGTGCCGACAAAGACAGCCGCCTCGACTTGCGCACCGACTACACGAAGTGGGCGGCGAAGTGCCGCAACCGTTCAACGCTCGACAACATGATCGTGTTAGCCCGCAAGTCCCCGGGCGTCGCGATATCTGTCACGCAGCTCGATCGCAACCCGTGGTTGTTAGGCGTCGAGAACGGCGTGGTCGACCTTCGCACGGGCGAGCTGCACGAGGACGAGTCGCGCGACGAATACGTGACGAAGCGTTGCGCCGTGCGCTACGACCCGGCGGCCACGGCCCCGCGTTGGGAGCAATTCATTGCCGAGATCACGGGCACCCACGTGCTCGACGAGCAAGGCGAGATAGTGCCCGGCACAACCGATCAATACGTGCCACGGCCGGCAATGGCGCGCTATCTGCAAAAGGCACTCGGGTACAGCATCACAGGTTCGACGGCGGAACAAATCCTGTTCATCGCGATCGGGAAGGGCTCGAACGGCAAGAACGTCGCCTTTGATCTAATGAAACGCCTGCTCGGGGACTACGCGCAGATCATGCCGCCCGACGCGCTCATGGCGAGCGCACGTCCCGCCGACGCCGAGCGCGCAACCTCGGTCGCTGCAAAGCTCGCGGGCGCGCGGTTCGTGCTCTCGTCGGAGACCAAAGACGGGCAGACGCTCGACGTGGGATTGATAAAGAACCACACGGGCGACGCGGAAATGACGGCGCGCCGGCTGTACGAGGATGCGTTCACGTTCGCGATCACGCACAAGCTATGGATATCCACTAACAACAAACCGAACTTGAGCCAAGTCGACCCCGCGATCCGTGGCCGGCTTCACTTGATCCCGTTCGCGCGCCGCTGGAACCGACCCGCCGAATCGGAGCGCGACCCGCTGCTCCCGGACGGAGACAAGACGTTGCCCGACAAGCTCGCCGCAGAGATCGAGGGCGTGCTCGCGTGGCTCGTGCGCGGCGCGGTGCTGTACCAGCGGGAGGGGCTAACACCGCCTGCCGAGGTGAAGGCCGCCACGGGCGACTACATCGCAAAGCAAGACAGCCTCTCCCGTTGGTTCGAGACGATGGAGCGTTGCGAGCCAGCTCAGGGCACGGCCGCCGCTACTTTGTTCCTACAGTTCAAGGCGTGGTGCGTCGAAGAAGGAATGCAGGCCAAGCCGGATAACCAGACGGCGTTCGGCCTCGCGCTGAAAGATAAGAACGTCGATAAGAAGTCCGTCGCGGCGAGCAATAAATATGGACTGCGGGCCCGCTCGTGAAAGTGCTCAAGTGGAGGCCCGCTGGAGGGTATGGAGGGTATGGAGGGTTACTGCAAAGTTCCATTGATAAAAAAGGCGCTATGGGAAAACTTGTTAGAAACCCTCCATACCCTCCATACCCTCCATCGTTTATCGCCGCCCCTAACTGCTCACGTGGACGTTGAGCGCGGTTTCCAGCCGGACCGCCCCGAGAGACCGAGCGCCGACCGAAAAATCGGGGACTGTGACGAAATATAAAAGGGCTATACGATTAGGCGGGTGCACGCGATTTGCACGAAACGCGCGACTACTCCGCGCGGCACCCTTTCAAACAAGGCTGATACGACAATGACCAACGGACTACGAATCCGACGGGACGCAGAAACCGCGCTCTCCGTCGCCCTGACGCCGAAGCAAGAAAACTTCGCGCAGCGCTTCGCCGCGCACGGCAACGCCTCCAAGGCCTACCGCGAGGCGTTCGATTGCTCGGGCTCGACACGCCCCTCGACGATCGCTCAACGGGCCTACGAGCTTGTGCATTCGCCGGGCGTGGCGTCACGCGTGCGGGAGCTGGTCGCAGTGGCGGCAGAGGGCACAACGATCGACACGCGCTCGCGCATGGTGCGCCTACAGGACATCGTCGAGGCCGATCCGGGCGAACTAGTGCGCACCGTCAACGAGGCGTGCCGCTACTGCCACGGGGTGAACCATCTGTATCAATGGACCGTCGACGAGTTCTGCGCGGCCTGCGACGACGCAGAGCGCACGGGGAAGCCATTGCCTACGTGCGAGGGCGGGCTCGGCTTCACCCCACACGCCGAGCCCCACGAAGAGTGCGGGCATTGCCACGGCGACGGCGTAACGCGCGTCGTGATCACTCCGACGGAGAAGCTCAGCCCGTCCGCGCGCCGCTTGCTCAAGTCGATACGCCAGAAAGCGACGGGCGAGATCGTCCTCACGCTGCACGACCAGCTCGCCGCCGCCGACATGCTCAACAAGATGGCCGGGGTCTACGTCGACCGCTCCGTGTCGCTCAACGTCAACGCCAATCTACCCGCGCCCAAAGACCTAACGCCCGAGCAAGCACTCGCCTATCTCGACCGATTGAAGCCGCTATGAACACACTCGACGAACTCGCCAACGCCACGCACGCGGCCATGATTGAACTGCCGCCGTATGCGGTGCTCGCGGACGCGCTCGACGCCGCAACGACACGCAACGAGCGGGCGGCATTGCTCGGGGACGTCGACGCCGAAACACGCAGCGCCGCCCTCGCGTATCTCGACGCACCCGCCGCAGTGCGCGAACGCAATCGCCGGCTCGTGTGGCTGCGCGCCGATCCGATGCGCTGGGGAATGCTCAAGCGCTATTACGCCCTCGGGCACGTGGCCGACATGGTCGACTCGTGGGGCACGCTGCTCGACCCTCGGTTGCTGGCGAAGGGACGGAGCGCGTTATTGCCCTTCCGCCTCTGGCCGAAGCAACGCGAAATGTTCGAATTCTTCGAGTCACGCTATCGCAACGGCGAGTCGGGCGTCGTCGCGAAGGGCCGCGACATCGGCGCGTCGTTCTGCCTCATGGCATGGCTCACGAGCATGTGCCTACTTCACGAGAACTTCTCCGCAATCATCGGCAGCGCGCTCGAAGCAAAGTGCGACCTCTCGGGATCGAGTCAAACCCTCATGGCAAAGGCTCGGCTGTACCTGGACGGGCTCCCCGAGGAACTGCGCGGCGGCTGGAATCGCGCGAACGGCTCGGCACACATGCGCATATGGTTCGAGAACGGCTCGGCGTTGACGGCGCAAGCCGGCATCACGATCGGCCGCTCGGATCGCGCCGCCGTGGTGGCGATCGACGAGCACGCGTTCGTCGAGCATGCCGAGATCGTAGACAGCGCGATCACGGCCACGTCGGATTGCCGCCTGTACGTGAGCACGCCGAACGGCACTAACAATATATTCTTCTCGAAGGCGCACAACGACGCGATCCCACGCCTAACAATTACGATCGACGACGACCCGCGCAAAACTCCCGAGTGGCGCGAGCGAAAGATCGCCGCCGACGGAATGCAGCGATTCAAGCGGGAATATCTTTGTGATTTCTTGGCCGACACCAAAGGCCAGTTAATGCCGCGCGAGCACCTCGACGCGTGCATTGACGCGCACGTGAAGCTCGGCGTGAAGCCGACCGGGCGACGCTACGCGGCATTCGACATCGGCGGCGGCTCCGACGCTAGCGCGTTTTGCGTGGTGCAAGGCATCCTCGTCGAGCAACTCGACTCGTGGCAGTCGGGCACGAACCTCATGACCGAGCTGCGCCGCGCGTTCGCGCTTTGCGACAAATACAGCGTGACGGAAATGTGTGCGGACGCCGTCGGCATCGGTGCCGCGATCGAGGGTGACGCGCAGATACTCAACGCCGAGCGCAAGACGAAGAAACTCCCGACGATTCGCGTCGTGGCGTTCAAGGGGTCCGAGTCGCCCATATTCCCCGATCGACCCGCCGTGCCGGGCTCGTCGATCAAGACGGAGGACGCCTATCTAAATCGCAAAAGCCAGTCGTACGCGTGGTTGCAGTATCGCGCGGCGCAAACCTTCGCGGCCGTGAGCGGCGAGAAGATCAAGAGCCTCGACAACATTCTGTCGATCTCGTCGACGATCAAAGAGCGCAACCAATTGTTGAGCGAACTCGGGCAGATCGTGGGCGAGGATTCGACGAGCGGTAAATTGAAAATCGACAAATACGGCGACGGCTTTTCGCCGAACCGCGCTGACGCGTGCGCAATGGCGACGGCACCGCGAAAACTTCCGATGGTTATCACGGAAGCGACGGCAGACAGGCTCGAAGAGGCATTGAGGGCATTGCCGGAACGAGAGGGCGCATGGGCATAGATACGGGCACATACCGCGTACGCCACGCTCCGTTGCCGCCGTCGCTCAACGTCAGCGCGAAGTCGCACGCGAGGTGGTTACACGCGTTTGATACGGCGCAAAGGTTCGGCGCGTTGAGCTTTGACGGCGCGATGAAGAAGGCGAGCACGTTCGAGCCCGAGTTTCGCGCGATGGTCGAATACCGGCTGCGCGCGCTGCGCTATCTACCGACGGAACTGCCGGCGCGACGCTAGCGGCCTGTTCGTCCGCGCGTTCGTCCGTGTGTTCAACGCGAGACGTATTCACACTCTCTCGTGCTCGCCAAACAAGCTGGCGAGCGGCAACCGCCGCCGCGTGGTGCAACGTGGTTGTAAATCCGCGCGGCGGTACTCGGTGCCCGCACAATCTTCATGGGCTGTGCGGGCACTTCTTACGAGCGAGCAATACATGCCCGAGAGCAATCCTGGCGATCGCGTGAAAGTGTGGTGCCGCTTGCCCTATGGTTTCACGCTCACCGAGCGCTCAAGCCTCGCGGCCGACGCCAAGACAACCCGAGTGCGCCTGCAACACGGATTCAACCCCGACGTGCCGCGCGTGCTCATGGAGCGTCTCGCCAAGACGCCAGACCCGAAGCTATCTATCCGACGCGTTCCGATCTTGGGATACGTGATCGAGCGCAAGACATGAGCACGGTTTACTGCCGCGAGCCCCGAGGCCTGACGCTCACGTCACGCGCGCCCGACGGCGCGCTCGTCCGCTTCCCCCTCGTGCGTGGATTCAACCGACCCGTGCCGCACGCCTTCATTGAGTACGTCGCGAGCACGCGGCGTCCACGGTTCGCTATCTACCGCGTGCCGATCTTCGGCTTTTACATCGTTTCGAGGAAATAATTCATGAAGTACGCCGACTGTGTCGAAATTCTGCGCGCGAATTCTTACGCCCCCGCACCGATCGTGCGCGGGCAGGAAAAACCGCCGGGGCCTTGGAGCGTTGTACAACGCGCGTATAGCGCCGACGAGCACGCCGAGTCGCTCGCGGCTGTGCTGGCGGCGATCCCGCCGGCCCACGACGCCGGCTCGCCCGTGCAGGACGCCGCCGGCACGCGCCTAACTGTTGTTCGGCTGACGGTTCGCACGGAGCTGGCCGAGGACGTCGACGCGTTCATGGGCGAGTGTGGCGGCCACGTGGTGCGGGTCGCTCAAGATGGCGCGCGCCTGTACGTGTTCCGAAACGACGGCATGCACTTCTCGACGCTCACGACTCCCGAGTATTACGCCGGATCGGCGCGAGTGAGTTCGGCGGCGGATTTCGTCGCGCTGGCCGAGGACGCGACCGGCGCGGCTTTCGACTGGCCGCGTGGCAGCTTGTTAGACGTTCGCCGCGACGAGCTGGCCGAGCTGAACGTCGAGGCCGCGCACCGTTTTGTTGCCGAGTTCACCACGTGGGCGGACGCGCACCCCGAGCCGCAAGCGCCTTACGTGCCGTACGTGGCCCCGCCGATCCTCGCGCCCGGGCAACGACTGACGTTCGACAATGCGCGCGCCCGTCTGACGATGAAGCGTGCCGGATTTCATGCCGTTCAAACGAGCGGCGGCGGGGTAGGGTTGGCAATGAACCCCGTGGGCGATCACTACGAGGATCGATTGGTCACCGTTTCGATTGAATCGCGGAGTGCAGAGATCGCCGACGTGATGCTCGCGAAGTTCGGGGTGAAGGATCGCACGGGCGAGATTCTTCCCAAACTCGCCGCGCTGATCCGCAAGCGCGGCGACATTCCGTGTCGACGTGAGGCGAACGGCTCGTTGCTGTTTTTGCTTCAAAACTCCAGTAGCTCCACGTTCGAGCCGATCGAGCGCATGTTCTCCGCTCAAGGTCCGAACGGGAAAGAAATCCCGGGCACGAGCGTTCGAGTTCGCGTTGAGTCGCGCGGCGTCGTCGATCTGACGGGCGACGGCGTGCCGACTGATCGCTTCAAGTGGGACGCGGATTTCCTCGGGATCAAGCGCGAACAGTTGCCCGAACTTTCCGAGTTCTCGACGAAAAATTACTTACTCGAAGAAATCGCGTCACTTATGGCAGCCGGAGGCGGCCTAGACGCCGCGCCGGGCGACGCGGCAGCGAAGGGCAAGGGCTCTCGGAAGTCGGCGGCAGCGACCGCATAGTGCGCGCTGCCGGGCTCGGCGAGAAGCGCACGGATTCCGAAGCCGCTTAATCCCTCTGGCTCTGCAACGGTTCGCGCAGCTTCCGGATATCCTCAGCGAATGCGTGAGTCAACGTCGGTTCTGTTGTTGCTCGTCGCCTTTCTAGCGACGAAGGCGTATCCAGAATACGGATGGTGGCCCTACCTCGCCCCGGCAATCTACTTCGGCGCGCATTTCCATCATTGGTGGACAGTCACCCGACCGGAAAAGCGACGCGAGAAGGAGGAACAACGATTAAACGACATCGAATATTGGGAGTACAAGCGCAAGCACGACGCGATCCGTGACAAGTACGACCCGGAGGGCGAGTGGAACGAAGGCACGTCGGTGCCGTGGGCGTTCACGAAAGAGATTCAAGAGTTGAATGAGGAGTATCACGACGTGATCGTTCGCCGCTTCGGTCCCGAGTGGGACGAAGACGATGACGATTGAGTGGCCGCCGGCAAGAATCGATATGGCGTGAGCAAAGCTGACGCGGTAGGGGTTTCCGCCATGTAGGAACGCCCTGTCGGAAAATTTTACGATCCCGAGTTGAAGTCGTTGTCGCTTTTAAGCAGCGTGTTAACATGCGCGCCGCGCTAGATATCACCCTGTCGCACGCACTCAACTCATTGAATTAATGGCCGCAGAAGCGAAATTGGATGCGACAAACGTCGTCGTACTCGGCGCTTGGAATCCCGCCATTCTCCAGCCGCAATGGGTCGCGAAGCAGGTCTTCGGGATCGAAGGTGACTTGGCGGTCCAGTGGGAAGTTTCGTTCGTTGCGAATGCGCCGCCACGATTCACGCTTGGGGATGTTCGGTTCATGCCGGCGTACGACAGGCTGACTTTGGTACCGCAGGGCCTCGACGCTGCGCAGCTTGCCACTTGTGAAAACGCGCTGCGAACCATACTAACTTCGCTCCCACACACGCCGATCTCTGCTTTCGGGATCAACTATTCGTTCGAGGATGCGACTCCCTCGACTGGTTTGCAGGCATTATTCCTTGATACCGAGGGATTAGCTGAGGCCGCCAACTTGAACTTTGAGCCCCGCGCGATGGCAGTTCAGCGCGCGATGGCTATTCCTCCTTATGTGCTCAACTTCACACGTTCGCTAGATAACAACGGTGTGGCTGGTTACAAATTCAATTTTCACTACGACGTCACAGATACGGCAGCGGCGGCAGAGTTATTAAACGGTGCATTAGCTGGAACCCTAGCTACTGCAAGGCAGATACTTGCCGTTTATGACGCCCTGCAATAAAGGGGTAGACCATGGAACAGCCAAACACAGTTTTAATCGAAGAAGGCGCCCACTATGTCGGGCGCGACTACGTGGCGCCGCCGGTGATTGCTGGGCGCTCGGATAGCGTCGTCGTCAGCATTGACTACACGACTGTGTACACGCGCACTCCGACACTGCAAGTCACTCTCGTGACAATGGCGTCGCCGCACGAGGCGTCCGAACTCGCTCGCCGTGCGAATACGATAATCGATGGCGCCGTGAGCACCGTCGAGTCGTCTACTTCCGGCTAACAAAGCTGCGGCTGGTGGTGGTGAATGCATTTTACCTACCGTGACCCAGCCGCTACCGGCGCCGATGCCGTTGAAGCCAACGTTCTAAATCAGGGTGACCTACTCAAGCGCACGCCCGAGCTTGAGGCAGTTTTAAACACCTATTACCCCGGCTTCGGAAACAACGCCGAGAATAAATTCTTCCTCGTTATCACGCAGTCGTGCGATCTCGTGCCGCGCAGCGGAGGCGTGTGCAAGGCGAAGTACATTCAAATCGTGGCGGTGAGGCCACTGCGGTTTGCGATTGAACGTGAAATCGCCGACATGGCGGAATCGGGCTTCAACTTGAAGATTCCCGTTGCGAGTCAGAAGAACCGGAACAAGCTCGATCAATTTTTAGAGCGTTTGTTGAACAACAACGAGTCAGAGTATTTCTATCTGCATCAAGACGCGTCGCAAGGCTTGGCAGAAGACTGCTGCGCTTGCCTCACTCTGTCCGTCACGATCAAGGCAGAACACTACGCCACGTGTTTGGCGGCACGTATTCTCTCGCTCGACAACTTGTTCCAAGCGAAGCTCGGATGGATGGTCGGGCAAATGTACGCGCGGGTTGGGACGGATGACTGGCCGCATGCCGAGTTGAGTAAGCAAAAGGCAAAGGTCTCTAAAGACGCGGCAATGTGGGTTGACGACAAGGCCTTGAGTGCGGCTCGTACGAGCGTCGCCGAGTGGCGTGCCGCAAATCCGGGCGTGATTCTTGATACGAAGCAGTTCGAAAAAATGGTGGAAAAGCTGCCGACGAAACAGTCGCTCGCCATGGGACGGCTCAAGGAAGTATTAGAAAAGTCGCAGACGCTTGGAAAGTTGCAAGCCACGCCGCAAGACCTCGAACGTGTGCTGAAGGGCATCAACGGCGATCAACAGTTTCAGACATTCCTGAAATAGCCCCGTCGATTTCGTGCAAATCCCGTGCAGTGACGTACTCCGGGCCACTCTTTTCGGCTCTTAGGCACTCGTTTTGCTATTCTCGCGACCCGTGGAGAATCAGTAACTTGCGCCACGCCCCCATGTGTAACCCTGAGCCGCTAAGAGCATGACTGACGTCTTAAAATCCGTCGGCCGCAAGGCCTTCCCGGTTCGATTCCGGGCCGGGGCACCAATCCACGTTTCAATCAAATGCTGACCGTACAGGGCCTTCAACTCTGGCGCGGCGATCGTCACGTTCTGCGCGGCGTCAGTTTTGTCGCCGAGCCCGGCAAATGTGTGTTGCTCACGGGGAAGAACGGCGCGGGCAAGACCACGCTGCTGCGTGCCATTGCCGGGTTGCTCGATCCGGAGGAAGGGCAAGTCACCTGGCGCGGCGTGCCGGCGCGCCAGTCGCGCGACGAGTTCCACGCCGAGCTTGCCTACCTGGGGCACGAGGCGCCGCTCAAGGGCGACCTGACGGCACACGAGAATCTCTGGTATTCCATTGGCATTCGCCGCGCGGTCACGCGCGCTGAAATCGCGGCCGCGCTCGAGCGCACCGGCGCCACGGATTTCGCCGATCGGCACGTGCGCATGCTGTCGGCAGGGCAGCGCCGCCGCATCGCGCTCGCCGGTGTGCTGCTTGCCGGAGCGAAGCTGTGGCTGCTCGATGAGCCGACGACCAACCTCGATGCGCAGGGCCAGCAGCTGGTGGCTGAACTTGCCGAAGAGCAGCTGGCGCGCGAAGGCATCGTTGTTGCCGCCGTACATCACTCGCTGTCGTTGTCGCCGGGCCGGCTCGTGGCGCTCGACCTCGCGGCATGAAAACAAGTTCCCTCACCGTCGCCCGTCTGATCGTCCTGCGTGACTTGCGTCTCGCTTTCCGGAAACCTTCGCAGCTCATCCAGCCACTCATGTTCTTTATGATCGTGGCAACACTATTCCCCCTGACATTAACTCCGGAATTGTCGCGACTGCGAGACGCCGCGCCGGGTGTCTTGTGGGTCGGCGCGTTGTTATCCTCGCTGCTGGCGCTGGAGTTCCTGTTCCGCGAGGACGCGGACGATGGGACGCTCGAGCAGTTCGCATTGTCCGGGCAGTCGCTGACATGGATGTTGTTCGCGAAGACCTGCACGCACTGGTTGCTCACCGGGCTGCCGCTGGCACTGTTCGCGCCGATTGCGGCCATGCTGCTCGGCGTACCGGCGCAGGCCATCGGTGGTGTGCTGGCGGCGCTGGCGCTCGGCAGCTTCGCGATGAGCCTGGTCGGCGCCATCGGCGCGGGCCTGACGCTCGGCGCGCGGCGCGGCGGAGTCTTGTTGTCGTTGCTGACGTTGCCGCTCGCCGTACCCATCCTGGTGTTCGGCGCGGATGCGACGCAGCGCGCGATCATCGGCGATCCCATCGGACCGCCGATGTACCTGTTAGGCGCGATCGCCGTGCTCGGGATCACGCTGTCGCCGCTCGCCGCGGCCGCCGCGGTGCGCATTGGATTGGAGTAGCGTGACGTCATGAACTGGACCTGGTTCCACCGCTTCGGATCGCCGCCATACGTGTATGGCTTCGCGCGCCGCTGGGCGCCGTGGTTTGGGGCCATCGCCGGACTGCTCATGTTGATCGCACTCTACGGTGGGCTGGTGCTGGCGCCGGCCGACTATCAGCAGAAAGACGCGTTTCGCATGATGTATGTGCACGCACCCAGCGCCACGCTGTCACTCATGGTGTACAGCACGATGGCGGTGGCGGCAGCCGTCGGGCTCATCTGGCGCATGAAGGTTGCGCATGCCGCAGCGGCGGCCTGCGCACCCATTGGCGCGTGGTTCACGGTCGCCACCCTGGGTACCGGCATGCTCTGGGGCAAGCCCATGTGGGGAACCTACTGGGAGTGGGATCCGCGCCTCACCTCGGAGCTCGTGCTGTTGTTCCTGTACTTCGGCTACATGGGATTGCGCGCGGCCATCGAAGACCCGCAGAAAGCCGACAAGGCAAGTGCGTTGCTGGCCATCGTCGGCGCGGTCAACATTCCCATCATTCATTACTCGGTGGTGTGGTGGAACGGCCTGCACCAGGAGAACAGCAAGAAGCTGGGCGCGGACGCCGACATGGCCTGGTCGATGGTCTGGCCGCTGTTGCTGATGCTGCTGGCATTCGCGCTGTACTTCGGCGCGGTGTTCCTCATTCGCCTGCGCGCCGAACTACTGCGCCGCGAGCGCAACGCGAGCTGGATTCGCGAGGTACTGTCATGAGCGATTTCTTCTTCATGGGCGGCTACGGAAAATATCTGTGGCCGGCGTTCGCGCTCGGTTTCGGCGTTGTCGTGCTGAATCTGGTGCTCGCCTTTCGCTCGCTTCGCAACGCCGAAGCCCAGGCGCGGCGGCGCATCGAGATGAAGCCATGATGGCCCGTCATAAACGCATGTGGCTGGTGACGGGCATCGTCGTCGGCGTGAGTCTCGCCGCGTGGCTCGCGACCAAGGCATTCCTCGGCAACGTCATGTATTCGTACAACCCCACGGAGATCGCTGCCGGCAAGGCGCCGGACAACAAGCGCTTCCGGCTCGCGGGCATGGTGGAGAAGGGCAGCGTCGAGAAAGTGCCGGGCACGCTCGACGTGAAATTTCTCATGACCGATTTCAAACACACGCTTCGCGTCAGCTATACCGGCATCCTTCCGGACCTGTTCCGCGACGGGCAGGGCGTCATCGCGCACGGGCGCATGCAGGGAGCCACGTTCGTGGCCGACGAAATCCTCGCCAAGCACGACGAGAAGTACATGCCGCCGGAAGTAGCCCGCGCGCTCAAGGACAACCCGCCGCCGCCGAACGTGCCTGCCGTCAATGGCAATGGGAGTACCTGAAATGATTCCCGAGCTCGGCCAATTCGCCCTGATCCTCGCGCTGGTGTTGTCCGGAGCGCAGGCCTTCTTCGGTATCGCGGGCGCCGCGCGCGGCGATCTGCGCTGGCAGGCTGTGGTGCGGCCGGCGGTTGCCGGTCAGTTCGTGCTGGTCAGCACCGCCATCGGCGCGCTCGTGCATGCGTTCGTGACGTTCGACTTCTCCGTGTTGTACGTCGCCAGCAATTCGAACTCCGCGCTGCCCACGTTTTATCGCGTGGCCGCGCTGTGGGGCGCGCATGAAGGCTCGCTGCTGCTGTGGGCGTGGATCCTCGCGGCCTGGACGCTGGCCGTCGCCATCGCCAGCCGGAATCTGCCGGTGACATTCGCCAGCCGAGTCATGGGCGTGCTCGGCATCGTGAGCTTCGGATTCTTGCTGTTCACGGTGTGGACCTCGAATCCCTTCGAGCGCATTTTACCGGTACCGGCAGACGGCCGCGACCTGAATCCGGTGCTGCAGGATCCGGCGCTCGCGATCCATCCGCCGCTCCTCTATACGGGCTATGTCGGGTTCGCCGTCGCCTTCGCGTTCGCCTGCGCCGCCATGCTCGAAGGCAAGCTGGATCAGACCTGGGCGCGCTGGACTCGTCCCTGGACCACGATGGCGTGGTCGTTCCTGTCGGTGGGCATCGCGCTTGGCAGCTGGTGGGCGTACTACGAGCTCGGCTGGGGCGGCTACTGGTTCTGGGATCCGGTGGAAAATGCCTCGTTCATGCCGTGGCTCGTCGGCACCGCACTCATACATTCGCTCGCGGCCACGGAAAAGCGCGGCGTCTTCAAGAGCTGGACACTGCTGCTGGCGATCCTCGCATTTTCCCTGAGCTTGTTAGGCACCTTCCTGGTCCGCTCCGGGGTCCTGACCTCGGTGCATTCCTTCGCGGCCGATCCCACGCGCGGCCTGTTCAGTCTCGGCTTCCTCATCCTCGTGATCGGCGGGGCGCTCACGCTGTACGCGTGGCGCGCGCCGCTGCTGCGATCGCCGGCGGGCTTCGAGCCCACCGCGCGCGAGGCTTTCCTGCTGTACAACAACATCTTTCTGGTCGTGGCCGCGGCCATGGTGCTGGTGGGCACGCTGGCGCCGCTGATCGCCGACTTCATGAGCATGCAGCCGATCTCGGTGGGGTCGCCGTATTTCGACGCGTTGTTCCCGCTGCTCATGTTGCCGCTGGTGGCGCTGGTGGCCATCGGCATTCATTCGTCGTGGAAGCGCGGGCAGCTCGGCAATGCGCGCCGGCGAATCGTGCTCGGATTTGGCGCGGCGGCCGTGCTCGGACTCGCCTTGGTTTACTTCGGATACGGACCGGGCAAATGGCTCACACCCTTCGGCGTGGTGCTCGGCATCTGGATCATTCTGTCGTCATTGTTCGACCCCATCGATCGCCTGCGCCGCCGCCTGACGCTGCCGCGCGCCATCATCGGCATGACCATCGCGCACATGGGCCTGGGTGTCTGCGTGCTGGCGATTTCGGCGGTCGAGTCGTACACAATCGAGCGGGATGCCGCCATCGCTCCCGGGGAGACGCTGGCGCTCGGCCGCTACGCGTACCGCTTCGACAGTATCAAGGAGATGGAAGGTCCTAACTACGACGGCGTGCGCGCCGAAGTCACGGTGCTGCGCGATGGCGTGCCGGTGGCGGTGTTGCATCCGGAACGGCGCAACTACTGGGTGCAGCGTTCCACGCTCACCGAGGCAGGCATCGCCAGCCGCTGGAACACCGACATGTTCATCGCCGTGCGCGAAAGTGCCGGCGAGGGTCGCTGGAAAGTGCGCGCCCAGATGCGCCCGCTCATCGACTGGGTGTGGCTGGCTGCCGGCATGATGGCGATTGGCGGCGTGCTCGCCGCGACCGATCGCCGTTATCGGGCGCGCGCCCAGGCGGAAGCGCCTGCGCTCGATGGGTCGCAGGCGCCAGTGACGTGAGCCGATTCCTGATTCCAGGCGCGGTGTTCCTGCTGCTCGCCGGCGTGCTGTACATCGGCGTCGTGCATTCGCCGAACAAGAGCACCATGCAGTCGGCTTTGTTAGGCAGGCAGGTGCCGGCGTTCAGTCTGCCGGTGCTCGGCGGTGGCGGCGAGAAATTGAGCAACGCGCAGCTCGACGGACGTCCCTGGGTGCTCAACGTCTGGGGTACGTGGTGCGAAGCCTGCCGCGAAGAACACCAGGCCCTGCTGGCAATCGCCAAGCGCAACCAGGTACCGCTCATCGGCCTCAACTGGAAAGACGATGACGACGCCGCCATTGAATGGCTCACGCAGCTCGGCAATCCCTACACCACGGTGGCGGTGGACAAGGACGGGCGCACGGCCATCAACTTCGGTGTCTACGGCGCGCCGGAAACCTTCTTCATCGACGCCAGCGGGCGCGTGCAATACCGCCACGTCGGCGCCATGACGCCCGAAGTGTGGGAGCGCGAATTCGTCTCACGGTTGCCGAAAGGAGGATTTCCTTGAGGCCGCAGCGCAGATTGCCCGTGGTGATCCTGGTGGCCGCCGCGCTGCTCGGCGCAGGTGCCGGTGCGTTGGCGATCGACCTCGACGCCATGCCGACGAGCGAGCTGCAGGAGCGCTACGACGCGCTCATCCACGAGCTGCGCTGCATGCAATGCCAGAACCAGAGCATCGCCGACTCTCCGGTGGGGCTCGCGGCGGATCTGCGCCGCGATGTGCGTGAACAGATGATCGCCGGCAAGAACGACAATGAAATCCGCGACTCCATGGTCGCGCGCTACGGCAACGTCATCCTGTTCCGTCCGCCATTCCAGCGTTCGACGGCATGGGTGTGGCTCGCGCCGTTCGTGTTGTTGCTGGTCGGCGTGTTCGCGGGCATACGCGTCGTGCGCCAGCGCTCGGCGCTGGTGGCGAGCGACGACAGCGTGATCGACGCGGACGAAACCCCGCGATGATGCTGACCTTCGTACTGACCGCAGGATCGCTGGCGGCGGCAGCGGCCGTGCTGTTGTTGATGCCGTTGATGCGTCAGCGTTCCGACGCGCGCCCGGCCGCGGCGTTCGCCGCCGTCGGCGTGCTGCTCGTATTGTTGTTTGGCGGCGCCGGCCTGTATGCAGCCTTCAGCAACTACACCTGGGTGGACGCGCCCGCGGTCGCGGACACGCCCGCGGCGATGGCGGCCAAGCTCGCGAAGCGACTGGCCGCCGAGCCGGACAATCTCAACGGCTGGCTCATGTTAGGGCGCACCTATGGCACGCTCGAGCAATTTCCCCTCGCGGTACGCGCCTATCAACGTGCCGATCGACTGGCCAGCGGCCAGAACGTCGAGGCGATCGTCGGCATCGCCGAATCCCTGCTGGCGCAGGATTTCGAGCAGTTGCGCGGCGGGGCAGGTCGGTTGTTCGAACGCGCGCTGTTGCTCGAACCCGGCAATGCGAAGGCCTTGCTCTATGGCGCATTCGCTGCGCTCGGGCGGGGCGAGTCGGCGCTTGCGCATGAGCGCTTCACGCGCATGCTGGCGCTCAATCCACCGCCACAGATTCGCGACATCATCGAACGGCAGCTGCGCGCGCTCGATGGCGCACCCGCCGGGCAGACGGCCGCAGAAGCGAAGGTGGCCGTGCACGTGACACTGGCGCCGGCGCTCGCGGTCAAGGTTCCCCCCGGCGCGACGCTCTTCATTGCCGCTCGCGATCCCAGCCAACCCGGGCCGCCGTTCGCCGCGAAACGTCTGCCAGCCACATTCCCGGTCGACGTCGAGCTGTCCGCCGCCGATGCGATGCTCGAATCGCGCCGCATCGCCACCGGTCAGCAGCTCGAAATCGTCGCGCGCGTCGCGCTCGGCGGCACGCCGACGGCGACCAGCGGCGACCCGTTCGGACAAGTTAGCTATCATGTGGGCACAGACGGACGGCTGAATATCCAGATCGATCGCCTCGCGCCCTAGGAAACACATGCAGGCCAAGCATTCGCTCGAGTTCGCGCGCGCGCCAGCGGTCTGGTCCCTGTATCCGAAGATCATGGTCTCGCGTAAACCGACCCTCGTGCCCGAGGGCGGTGAAGTTCCGCGCATCGAAGCGCGGCTCGCGAAAGTCGCCATCGATCGCAAAAATCTCGCGCAGTATTCGGAAATCTGCGGCGCTGCGGCCGGCGCGACGCTGCCCTTTGCCTATCCGCACATCCTCGCCACGCCACTGCACCTGGCGGTGCTGGGTGCCGAAGCCTTTCCCGTGAAGTTGTTTGGCCTGGTGCACGTGCAGAACCGCATCGCCATGCGCGAACCGCTGTCGGCCGAAGAGCCGGCGGAGATCCGCTGCTGGATCGAAGGGCACCGCGACACCGAGCGCGGCCAGGAATTCGACCTGCACACCGAATACGTGGTCGGCGGTCAATCGCGCTGGGACGAAACCTGCACCTTCCTCGCGCGCAAACGTCCGCAAGCTGGTGCGGCGAAGACCACCACGACCGCGCGGCCCGCGGAAGCGGGCCCGGACGCAGTGGCTATCAAGTCGAGCAGCTTTCGCGCGCCCGCCGGTCTCGGACGGTGCTACGGCTTCATCTCCGGCGACGTGAACCCGATTCACATGAGCGACCTCACCGCGCGCGCCTTCGGCTTTCCCAAGGCCATCGCGCATGGCATGTGGTCGCTCGGGCGGCTCATCTCCGATTTCGAACCGGCGCAGTTCGACGGCGGCTGCGAGCTCAACGTCAGCTTCAAACTACCCATCTACATGCCCGCGTGGCTGATGCTGCAGCGCTGGGACATCGAAAATGGCGCGGCGTTCGCGTTGCGGGATGCGCAGGGCGAGAAGCCGCACCTGACCGGAACGCTGAAAGCGCTGCGGTGAGCACGCCGTCGCCGAACGTCCCGGTCGGCCGGGAAGAACGGCGGGCGTTGTTCACGGCGGCCGCCGGCTTCTTTTGCCTGATGTGCGGCTATTACACGCTGCGGCCGATGCGTGAAGCGCTCGCGCTCGAAGTCGGCGTGCAATACAACGACATCCTCTTCTCCACGGTGTTGCTGTGCGCAGTTGCGCTGTTGCCGGTGTATTGGTGGCTGGTCGCGCGCACCTCTCGCGGCACCTTGCCCTGGGTCGTGTCGACTCCGTTCGTGCTCGTGTTCCTGTGCCTGAGCGTGGCGCTCACGATGTATCCGCGCGATCGCACCGTGGCGTTCGTGTATTTCGTCGCCGTGAGCGTCGCCAATCTCTACCTGATCTCCATCTACTGGAGCTCGATGGCGGACGTCTGGCGGCCGGAGCTCGCCAAGCGTTTCTACGGTTACGTCGCGGCCGGCGGCAGTGCCGGCGCCATCCTCGGGCCGCGACTGGTCTCGGGCTTCGTGCACGAAGTCGGCCCGGCGCCCCTCATCGTCATGGCCTGCGCTTTCATCATGGGTTCGGCGTTGCTGGCGGCGCTGGCGCGCCGCTCGTTGCGCCGCATGCCGGACGGGGGCGCCGTGCCCGATGCAAAGATTCCGGTGGGCGGCCGGGCCGCCGACGACCTTCGGCGCCTGGTGCGTTCTCCCTATCTACTGGGCATCGCCGGGATCATCGTCGCCGGGCAGATCATCGGCGGCTTCATGTACAGCGAGCAGGGCAAGCTGGTGGCGGCGAACTACCACTCGCTGGCCGATCGCGCCGCGCTGTTCGCTGACATGGAAACCTGGGTCAACGTGCTGGCGCTGGTGTTCCAGGCGGTGGTCGTCACCTGGCTCACGCGCCAGGGAAGCGTGCTCACCAGCCTCTCGGCCATGCCGGTGGTCATCGGTGCCAGTTTCGTCGTCATGGCGCTGTATCCCACCGCCACGATTTTTCTCGCCACGCAGGTGCTGCGTCGCGCGGCGGACTATGGCCTCGGCAAGCCACCGCGCGAGATGCTGTTCACCGTCCTGAATCCGGAGAGCAAGTTCAAGAGCAAGAGTCTCATCGACACGGTGCTGCACCGGGGCTCCGACACGATCGCGCAGTTGCTCTATCCGCTGGTCGCCGGCATCGGGCTCGTCGGAATTGCGTGGGTGTGCGCGGCGCTATGCGTGGTGCTCATGGGGCTGATGCGTTTTCTCGGTAACGGATTCGAGCGGCGACAACACGCGGGAAGCCCGGCCGCGAGCCCGTCGTGAGCCTGCCGGTGTTCGGTTCGGCGCTGCCCGCACGGCGCGTCGACGCCGCGGGTTTGCCGCACGTCGATCTGCGCGAGGTGTTCAAGCTCGCCGCGCCGCTCATGGCTACCAACGCCGTGCAGGCGTTGCTCAACCTCACCGACCTGTGGTTCATCGGCCGCCTGTCCACCGATGCCGTGGCGGCGATGGGAGCTATCTACTGGATCCTGACCTGCGCCATCCTGTTGTTTGGCGGCGTGGGCCTCGCGGTACAAACCTTCGTTGCCCAGGCGCACGGCGGCCGGCGCGGCGCACGTGCTTCGCGCGCTCTGTGGAATGCGTTGTGGGCCGCGCTCGCCATGGTGCCGATATTTCTCGGCCTGGCGTTCTCCGGGCGATTCCTGCTGCACCCGTTCGGACTCGATCCGCACGTCGAGTCGCTCGCGCTCGAATACTGGATGCCGCGCATGGGTGGCGCGTTCATTGGTTCGATGGGCTGGGCCGCCATGGGTTTTTTCAATGGCATATCCGCGGTGCGCTTCACGATGGCCATCGTACTGACCACTACGATCACCAACGCCATCCTCAACCAGTTGTTCATGTTCGAGCTCGGCATGGGAATGAAGGGTTCGGCCTGGGCCACGAACGTGGCGCAGATCGTCGGTGTGTCGGTGGCAATGGCGCTGTTCCTGCGCGGTGATATCGGCCGGCTGTACCGTTCGAAGTTGATGTGGCGCCCGAGTTGGCCGGTGATCCGCGCGCAGCTGCTGGTCGGGCTGCCCATCGGCGTGATGTATGGCGCCGACGTGCTCGGCCTGGCGTTGTCGCAGATGATGATTGCGCAAACCGGCGCCACTGGTGCGGCCGCCACGCAGATCGTCATGGCACTGACCTCGCTCGCGTACATGCCGACCATCGGCGTGGCGCTCGCGGGCACGACGCTGGTTGGACAATCCATCGGTGTCGGGAGTCGCGACTGGGCCAATCGACTGGGTAACGTGGTGATCGCGATGTGCGCAGCGCAGATGGCGCTGATCGCCGTGCTGCTGCTCATCGTGGGTCCGTGGCTTCTGCCGTTGTTCGTGAGCAGTGGCGGTGCGTCGGCCGCGGATGTCGTGGCGCTGGGCCTGGTGCTGTTGTGGCCCGCGGCGGCGTACCAGATTTTCGACGGCCTCTACTGCGGTTCGAGTTTCTGCCTTCGTGGCGCCGGCGATACGCGCGTGCCCGCAGCAACCGCGCTGTGCCTGTCGTGGTTCCTGTTCGTGCCGCTGGCGCACACCTTGATCTTCGCGCCCGGGCAGGGCTGGATCGATGGCCTGCCACAGTACGGGCTCGGTGCCAAGGGCGGGTGGCTCGCCCTGATGATTTACTGCACGTTGTTAGGCTGCAGCATGTTCTGGCGCTGGCGCCACGGCGCCTGGCGATTGATGCGCCTCTAGATTTCGCAGGACTTGCCTGATCGACGCGCGAGCGTCGCCGTGCCTATGATCCAGCCATGACGGTGATCCGCTACAAAGTCGACAAGGGCATCGCGTGGCTGGCGATGAACAATCCACCGTTGAACCCGTTGTCGCAGGCGCTGCGGGCGGGAATCGTCGCGGCACTAGATCGTGCGCTCGCCGACGTGAAGGTTCGCGCGGTGGTGCTCATGGGCAACGACCGCGCGTTTTCGAGCGGCGCCGACATCAAGGAATTCGTCGGTGGCGCGTTTTATGCGACGCCGTTCCTGCCGGCGGTCGTGGACGCGCTCGAAGCAGCTTCCAAGCCCGTCATCGCCGCCATCCGCGGCGCCTGCATGGGCGGTGGGCTCGAGCTGGCGCTGGGTTGTCACTATCGCGTCGCATTGGCGGACGCCAAGATCGCATTCCCCGAAGTGAAGCTTGGACTCATTCCCGGCGCCGGTGGCACGCAGCGCTTCCCGCGGCTCGTCGGACTCGAAGCCGCGGTCAACATGATCGTCTCCGGCGCCACGGTGCCGGCGTCCATGTTCAACGGCACGGCACTGTTCGATGTGATTGCGAAAGACTCACTCGAAGTCGCGGCACGTGACTTCGCCGCGGGCCTGATCAAGGAAGCCAGGCCGATCCGGCGCGTGCACGATCTGCCGTGCAAGCATCCGCAGGCGGAAGCCTTCCTGCAGTTCGCCAGGACCAGCGTGGCTGCGGTATCGCGCGGATTGACGGTACCCATGCGCGCGCTGGACGCGGTCGGCGCCTCGGTCACGCAGGGGTTCGACGCCGGAATCGCCACCGAGCAGCAGCTGTTCAGCGCGCTCATGGTCAGCGACGAATCTAAAGCCTTGCGTCACGCATTCTTCGCTGAGCGCGCCGCTTCGAAAGTCGCGGGCCTGACCGACCAGACACCGCAGAGAAAGATTTCTTCGATCGCGGTAGTTGGTGCCGGCACCATGGGCGGTGGCATCGCGATGAATTTCGCCAACGCCGGCATTCCGGTCACCGTGCTCGAGGCGAAGCAGGAAGCACTCGACCGCGGCATCGCCGGCATCCGCAAGCAGTACGAAGGGGCAGTGGCCAAGGGCAAGATGAAGCCCGAGGACGCCGAGAAGCGCGGCAAGCTGATCACGCCGTCGCTCGACTACGCCGCAGCCGCAAGCGCCGACCTGGTCATCGAAGCCGTGTTCGAAGATCTCGCGGTCAAGAAGTCGGTGTTCCGCGCGCTGGACGCGGTCGTGAAACGCGGTGCGATCCTCGCCACCAACACTTCGACGCTGGATGTGAACCGTATCGCCGCATTCACCAAACGCCCGGGTGACGTGCTCGGCATGCACTTCTTCAGCCCCGCCAACATCATGAAGCTGCTCGAGGTGGTCCGCGCGAAGAAGACACGCCCGGACGTGCTCGCCACCGTCATGGCGCTGGCACGCCGCATCGGCAAGACCGCCGTGGTTTCCGGCGTGTGTGATGGTTTCATCGGCAATCGCATGATCAACAAATACTCGCAGCAGGCATTGTTGCTGCTGGAAGAGGGCGCATCGCCCCGGCAGGTGGATGCGGCCATCGAGAAGTTTGGTTTCGCCATGGGTCCTTTCCGAATGTCCGACCTCGCCGGCAATGACATCAGCTGGCACATCCGCAAGCGCCACTACGAGGAACATCCCAAGCAACGCAAGATGCGCATCGCCGATCGCGTGTGCGAGCTCGGCCGTTTCGGCCAGAAGGCCGGGCTCGGCTGGTATCGCTACGAACCGGGCCGGCGCGATGCCATCGCGGATCCCGTCATCGACAAGATCATTGCCGAGGAGCGCAAGTCGCTGAAGGTCGAGCCGCGAAAGATCGCCGATGCCGAAATCGTCGACCGGCTGTTGTATGCGCTGGTCAATGAGGGCGCGCGCCTTCTCGAGGAAGGAATCGCCGAACGCGCCTCCGACATCGACGTCGTGTATCTCGCGGGCTACGGATTTCCGCTGCAGCGCGGCGGCCCCATGTTCTATGCCGGCCGCGTGGGTCTGCCCATGGTGGTGCGGCGCATGAAGGAATTCGCCGCTAACAAGCATGCGGAGCCCGGGTTCTGGAAACCCGCAAGGCTCCTCAGGCAGCTCGCGGTAGCCGGAAAGACCTTTGAAGATGCGCCGCCAAAGGGGAAGCGCCGTGGTTGATGCCGTCATCGTTTCCACCGCGCGCACCGCGCTCGCCAAGTCCTGGCGCGGGTCCTTCAATCTCACGCATGGCGCCACGTTGGGCGCGCACGCGGTCCAACACGCCATCGAGCGGGCGAAGCTCGAATCGGCGGCAGTCGAAGACGTGCTCATGGGCTGCGCCAACCCCGAAGGCGCCACCGGCTTCAACATCGCGCGCCAGATCGCGCTGCGCGCCGGATGTCCGGTCACCACCTCCGGAATGACGGTGAATCGCTATTGCTCTTCGGGGCTGCAAACGATCGCGCTGGCGGCGCAACGCATCATGGCGGGCGAGGGTGAGGTGTATGTCGCGGGCGGAGTGGAATCCATTTCCTGCGTGCAGAACGAACACCTCAACACCTTCATGGCCAAGGAATCCTGGCTCGACCAGCACAAGCCCGAAATCTACTGGACCATGTTGCAGACCGCCGAAACCGTGGCCAGCCGCTACAGAATTCCGCGCGAAGCACAGGACCGCTACGGCGTGCAAAGCCAGCAGCGTGCCGCCGCGGCCCAGGCCGCCGGCAAGTTCGCCGACGAAATCGTGCCCATCGAGGTGATCATGGGCGCCGTGGACAAAGATTCACGGCTCGAGACCCGCAAGGTCACGGTCGCCGCGGACGAAGGTATCCGCCCGGATACTAACTACGACGCGGTGGCGAAAATTCGCGCTGCAACGCCTGGCGGCATGATCGCCGCGGGCAACGCCAGCCAGTTCTCGGACGGCGCATCCGCGTGCGTGGTCATGAGCGCCACGCGTGCGGAAAAGCTCGGACTCAAACCGCTGGGCGCGTTCCGCGGCTTCGCCGTGGCTGGTTGCGAGCCCGACGAAATGGGTATCGGGCCGGTATTCGCCATTCCGAAACTGCTCGAGCGCGCTGGCAAGAAGATTTCCGACATCGATCTGTGGGAGCTCAACGAAGCGTTTGCGGTACAAGTACTCTATTGCGCTGATCGTCTCGGGATTCCCAACGATCGGCTCAACGTGAATGGCGGTGCGATCGCCGTCGGCCATCCGTATGGCATGACCGGCGCCCGGCTCGTGGGCCACGCGCTCATCGAGGGCAAGCGCCGCGGCGCGAAGCTCGCGGTGGTTACCATGTGCATCGGCGGCGGCATGGGAGCTGCCGGCCTCTTCGAAATATTTTGAAGGAGTTGCCGTGCTCAAGAATCTGCTCGCGCTGATCGTTGCCGTGGCCGTCGGCGCCGTCGGCTATTCGTGGTGGATGAAGAAGGACGCCGAAGAAAGCCCGATCAACGTCATGGTCACGCAGATGCGTACGCGCGCCATCATCGAACACGAGCGCACCGTGACGGTCTGGTACAAGGCCTGTCCCGAGGTGAAGGGCATCAACCCGGAGGTCATGGTGATCTGGCCGGCCAAGCTCAATTACGAGCTCGACTTGGCGGAGACCAAACTCACCTTGTCCGCCGACGGTGTACTGCGCGCCATGACGCCGCCGATTCGCGGCGACGATCCTTCGGTGCCCTCCGACGTTGGTCAATACATGGCGCAGACCTCGTTCTGGACGCTGGAAAGCGAACAGGCGATCGTCATGCGTGAAATGCAGAAGGCGACGCCGCTCGCGCGTCACCTTACGGCCTATTTTCTCCGCAATGACGTGGGCTTGAGCGAACACTTCAAGGAAGAGCTGGAGACTTATCTGCGCGGCATCGCCGGGGCCCTGGGTGTTCCGGTGACCAGGATCGAAATCGAGATCCCGACCGTCGAGGTCAAGATTCCGCCGCGTCCCGAGCTGACCCTGTGTGAAGGTTCCGTGGCACTTGCCAATGGTTTCGGATTCGCGCGCCGCCAGGAGGACGGAACCGTCGTCGGAATTTATCCGAAGAAGATCGCGGCGAAGGCACTGACTCCGTAAAAGCAGGTCCGAAAAGAAATGGCGGCGCGCTATTATCGCGAGCCCCATTTTTTCGTCACCCAACGGAGATCTGTCCATGGAAGCTGTCGACGTGCGTGGCCGATTCGTCTGGCATCAGTTGATGACGCGTGATGTGCCGGGCGCAAAAAAGTTCTACACCAAACTCGCGGGATGGAAAGCGCTGCCCTGGCCGCTCGATCCGGCCTACACCGTTTGCCACTCCGACGCAGGTCCGGTGGCCGGCATCATGGATATTGCGCCCGACCTTCCGGCAGAAGTTCCGCCGCACTGGCTGCAATACATCGGCACGCGCGATGTCGACAGCACGGCCGAAGCTGCGATCCGCGCCGGCGGTTCCATCGTCAAGGGGCCTGGCGACATGAAAGGCGCGGGACGCTATGCCGTACTCAAGGATCCGCAGGGTGCGGTATTCGCCATCATCGATCCCGAGAACGCGCGCCCGGAAGCCGTCGGCGTACCGCCACTCGGCACGTTCACGTGGCACGAACTCGCCACCAGCGACAACGAAGCGGCCTTTGCCTTCTACAGCGGTTTGTTCGGCTGGGATGCCATGGAGCGTATGGACATGGGGCCGACGGGGATCTACCTGATCTTCGGCGCGAACGGCGTGCAGCGCGGCGGCATGTACATCAAGCCACCGGATTGGCCGGCACCGCCAAACTGGATGCCATACGTGCACGTGCCGAGCACCGATGAAGGTTTCAAGCTCGCGATGACCGTCGGAGCGACAGGTCTGGTTCCTCCCATGGATGTGCCCGGCGGCAGCCGCATCGCCTCGTTGATCGACCCAGCCGGCGCTGGATTCGCAATCCACTCGTTCCCGCCCGCGGCGACGGCGATGGCGTCGTCCAAACCGAAACCAAAGGCAAGAGCGAAGCCGGTCAAGGTGAAGGCCAAGGCGGCGAAGAAAAAATCGCCGATGAAAAAAGTCGTGAAGAAGAAATCGAAAGTGAAGGTCAAGACCAAAGCGAAATCAAAAGGCAAGGCCAAGGCCAAGTCGCCATCCCGGAAATCGAAAACCGCGCGGAGGAAGAAATGACCGGACGCCGAGACGTCATCAGGGCCGGGCTCGCCACGCTTGCGGCAATTCAGGCCGTGAGCGCCTGGTCTGCTGACAAATCCAAGCCAAAGAAGGACAGGGACGAACCGAGGCCGCCGCCGGCGGCTCCGCTGCTGACCAAGGTTGTGCCGTCGACCGGCGAACGCCTGGCCGCGATCGGAGTCGGCACTAACAATTACAGTCCGTCCACAGCCGACGAGCGCGCCGCGCGGCGCGAAGTGCTCGCGGGGCTGACGGCCGCGGGCGCCTCGGTCATCGACACGGCGCCGGCCTATCGCCAATCCGAGCAGACGATCGGCGAACTGCTGGCCGACATCGGCAATCGCAAACAGGCCTTCATCGCCACCAAGGTCACGGCGCGCGACGGCAAGCTGGAAGAGGGCGTGGCGATGATCGAGGAGTCAAAACGTCGTTTGCGCACCGACGTGCTCGATCTGGTGCAGATCCACAGCCTCACGGGCGTCGACGTCCTGTTTCCGCATCTCGACGAGCTCAAGCGCAAGGGCCAGATCCGCTACCTCGGTATCACCACGTCGAACGGTAGTCAGCACGACCAGATGGTCGAGCTCATCAATTCGCAGCCACTCGACTTCGTCCAGGTCGACTTTTCGCTCGGCAACCGCGCCGCGGCTGACAAGGTGCTGCCGGCGGCGCTCGCCAGGCGCGTCGGCGTGCTCGTCAATCTGCCATTCGGCGGTCGGCGCGATGGCAATCTGTTTTCGCGCGTCGCGGGCCGCGACGATCTGCCGGATTGGGCCGGGGAAATCGGCGCGAAGAGCTGGAGCCAGATTTTCCTCAAGTACGTGGTGTCGCATCCGGCGGTGACGGCAGCGATTCCCGGCATGACCAAGCTTGCGCATCTCGAAGACAACCTCGAGGCACTGCGTGGGCGCATGCCCGACGCTGCGATGCGCGCGCGCATCGAGAAGTACTGGGATCAGAATTTCGACGCCTAGCAATCGGCCGGCCAAAAACAAAACGTCCGCGAGTGATGAGCTCGCGGACGTTTTTTTCAGGAGCGCTGACTACTTGCCGACAGCGTAGCGAAGTCCGCCGGTGATCAGGTTGATCATGTACGGCTCGTTGTACGACTCGGCAGTGTGGCCGAGACCGCTGTAAAACACGCGACCGCCGCCGAAGCTGTGACACCAGACCACCGGATTCGGATTCACGTCGGCTTCGCCATCGCCGC
>JBDTSV010000179.1:0-13177 GCA_039930985.1 Pseudomonadota bacterium | reverse complement strand
GCTGCCTGTTCCCGGAGTTCGGTCACATGCAGGAGGCGCTGGAGAAGCGCGGCATACATCCGCTGGTCGCGGCCCACGAATACATCTGCACCACGCCGGTCGAACTTCCCGAGGCGCAGGCCACCGAAGTGCTCGAGCTCGTCGACCTGCTCGAACAGAACGATGACGTGCAGCACGTCTATCACTCGTTGGTCTAGCGGGGCATGGACGCACTCGAAGCACTGAACACGCGCGCCACCGCCAAGACCTACGGCAGCACCGCACCCACCCGGGAGCATCTCGCGACCGTGCTGGAGGCGGCCGTCCGCGCGCCGGATCATGGGCGTCTGCGACCGTGGCGTTTCATGCTCATCGAGGGCGACCAGCGCCGGACATTCGGCGAAATGCTGGCGGCGGCGGCGTTGCGCCGCGTCCCGGGATTGGGCGCGGGCGACCTGCAACGCGAGCGCGACAAAGCGCTGCGCGCCCCACTCATCATCGTAGTCGCCGGCCGGATCGTCCCGGGCACCAAGGTACCAGCCATCGAGCAGCTGCTGGCGGCCGGCTCCGCAGCACAAAATATCTTGTTAGCCCTGCACGCGCTTGGTTACGCGGCCGCCTGGAAAACCGGCGAGGCCGCCTACGACACCGAGGTGAAGAAGGGGCTCGGCCTGGCCGCCGACGATCACATCATCGGATTCGTCTACGCAGGTGGTGGCACGGGCGCGACATTTGCCACCGGCAAGGCCGCGAGTGTGCAGGACGCGATGTTGTATTTTCCGAAGGGTTGAAGGGCTAACTAACTTCCGGATCAAGCATTGTTTGTAAGCCGTTGTTTGTTCGGCATCATTGCGCGCGTGACCTGCATGCCTTTAGAGTTGCGCACCGACCGTCAGCGGTTGCAACCCGGTGCCCCATGCAGACATTCGCGAGTCTCTTCATCTCCCGCCTGGGGCGACTCCGCCGTCGCACCTACTATTGGGCCCTCGCTCTTCTGGTCGTCACATTCTGCGTGCTGTTCAGTTTCCTCGAAACGAACGTGAGTCGCGCCAGCACGCTGATCCTCTATCCACCATTTCTCTGGAGCACGTTCGCGCTGACCAGCAAACGTCTGCACGACCGCGAGCAATCCACCTGGTGGCTGCTGCTGGTCATGATCCCCGTGCTCGGTCCCATCATTCTTGCGGCCTGGTTGCTGCTCGGTCGCGGCACGAAGACTGACAATCGCTTCGGTGCGGACCCGCGCGCGGCAGGCGCGGACTACCTCACCGTGAGCATCGGCAAGTGACGCACCGGCCGATCGTCAACGACGTCACCGGGCTGAATCCGGTCGCGGTGTTTGCGATTGCCACGCCAACCAGCGTCGAAGAGGTTCAGCGCGCCGTCACGGGAACCAATATGCCGCTTTCGGTGGGCGGCGGTCACTTCAGTATGGGCGGCCAGACCGCAAGTCCAGACACACTTCACCTCGACCTGCGAAAACTCAATCGTGTATTGCACTTCTCGCCGACGGAGAAGCGCATTCGCGTGCAGGCCGGCATCCGCTGGTGCGACATCCAGAAGTTCGTCGACCCGCACGACTTCGCGGTCAGCGTGATGCAGACCTACGCCAACTTCACGGTCGGCGGCTCATTGAGCGTCAACGTCCACGGGCGCTACATCGGCCTGGGGCCGGTGATTCTCTCGGCGCGCTCCATCACTCTCGTGCTGATGAACGGCGAACGCGTCGAGGCGAGCCCGGAAAACAATGTGCATCTCTTCTACGCGGCCATCGGCGGATACAGCGCCATCGGCATCATCGTCGAAGCAGAGCTGCAGCTGGCGGACAACACTCGCGTGGCGCGCGTAGCCAGCAAGATGTCCGCGCAGAAGTACCCGGCGCATTTTCGCGAGAGCATCCGCAGCTCATCGAAGACCGTGTTTCACAACGCCGACATGTATCCGCCCCTGTATCAGCGGGTGCGCTCGGTAACCTGGGCAAAGACTGATCGCGCCGCGACCAACAACCATCGACTGCAACCCAATCGGAAGCGATTTCCGATACACCGTTACATGTACTGGCTGATGTCTGAAACAAAATCGGGCAAATGGCGCCGCGAATTCATGCTCGATCCGCTGTTGTACCTGGCGAAGCCGGTGCACTGGCGCAATTACGAAGCGGGCTATGACGTCGCCGAGCTCGAGCCGCCGGACCGCACGCATCGCACCTACGTGCTCCAGGAATATTTCGTGCCGGTCGCAAAGTTCGCTGAGTTCCGGCCGATGATGACGGAGATACTGGCGCGGCATCGCGTCAACATGCTGAACATCTCGGTCCGTCATGCGATCGCCGATCCGGGCTCGCTGCTTGCCTGGGCACGGGGCGAGACCTTTGCGTTCGTCCTTTACTACAAGCAGCGAACGCGGCAAAACGCCTGTGATCGCGTCGCGGTATGGACGCGCGAGCTAATCGAAGCGGTCATTGCCGTGGGCGGCACTTACTACCTGCCCTACCAACCACATGGCACCCCGGAACAGTTCCATCGCGCCTATCCACGCGCGGCCGAACTGTTCGAGCTCAAGCGCCGGCTCGATCCGGACTATCGGTTGCGGGGCTCTCTTTGGGACAAGTACTACACCGCCTGGCGCGAACCGCGCGTGCCATCGGCAATGGAGCAGCCGATGACATCCGAATTTCATGCCATCTACGCCCAGGACCGCTGGAGCGATGCTTTCTATCTGTTTCTTCAGAACATCTATCGGCTCTATCCGGAGGACCGATTCCATTCACTCATCAAGCAGGCCACCGCGCGCCATCTGAACGACGAATCCATCTACCGCGATCTGCAGGAGCACTTGCCCGCCATCAAACCGGCGCTGGCTGACTTCCGCTTCGCGTTGCCATCGCTGTTCAAACAAAAGGCCGAGATGCTGCGCCAGACGCTTGCCCTGCTCGGCGACCGGCGGCAAATCGATGGCTACGTGGAGATCGGCACCACCGGCCGTTACGCCAGCGTGTTACGGAAGCACGTGAAGCTTACCGGCCCCCTGGTACTGATCAACGATGTCGCCCCGACCAACTCGCCAGTGGACATCTTCGAGCGCGGCGGCCTGCGCAAGCTCGGCACGTACGTGCCGCTCAATGACTACGCGCCGATTGCCAGCGACCGCGTGGCGGACGGCAGCGTCGATCTCGTGAGCTGCTTCATCGGCCTGCATCACATCGAACTTGAAAAACTGCAACCGTTTATGAAGTCCCTCTGGCGCGTGCTTCGACCGGGCGGGCAATTCATCCTGCGCGATCACGACGTGACCACGCCGCAGATGTTCCAGTTTGTCTCGCTGGTGCATACGGTGTTCAACGCCGGCTTGCTGACGCCGTGGGAAACCAATCAGACTGAACTTCGGTTCTTCGTGTCGATCGACGAGTGGGTGCGACGACTGCAGGCAATCGGCTTCGTCGACAGCGGCAAACGGCTGCGACAGGCACATGACCCCTCGGACAACCTGCTGTTGTCGTTCACCAAACCGGCGGGAGCTCTGCAATGAAGCGAACCGGCCTGGTGCTCGTCCTCGTCTTCATGGGCCACGCGCTCGCCGCGCCGATAGCGCCGCAAGAGCATCGACGCGGTGAAGAGCAGACGTTCCTGACATTCCCCGAATGGTTTCTGGTGTTCAGCCCCGCTGAGTACGCTCAGTACGTAAAGCACGAGCAGCCTTCGGGCTTTCCGTTCTGGGGACACATTCGGCAGTTCTGGCAGAGCTACGGCGCCGTCAATCGCGCCATCCAGGAACGGGACTACCCACCGAATCCAGGCTATCACGTGATGATCAACACGATTGGTGTCAGTACGACGGTTGAATACGCCATCCGCTCGGGATACGAAACCATCGTCGGCCGCCTCGCCGAACTCACTACCTCGGGTCGCACGTCCGAGGATGAATACGCGGCTGTCGCCGCGCAGGACTACGTCGACTTCATTCGTGAGAGGCCGTGGTACGAGTTCGATTTCTGGGGAAAGTTGCATGGCTTGTGGGTCGACGTGCCCATGAAGGGCGACGGCTTGTTGCGCAAGCTCGAGCGGCGTTACGCGCTAACCACCGAATACGTCGTCAAGGCGCTATATGGATGGCTGATCGAGCAGGCGACGCACGCGGGATACGAGCGGCCACTGTTCGTTACCCACGTGGCTTTCGGGCCGGCCAGCGCACCACAAACAACTTTGCTGCCCCGCTACGAAGCCTTTACGGCGGCAGCAACCGGCCTTGCACAAACCGGCGTCGACTTTGACGAAGTCGCCGGCAATGGGCCCGATGCCGACGTGCTATTGAGCGTGCTCGTGGCGCCCGGATGGCGACCGCCGCCGGACACCCACGAATTGTTCGTGCAGCCTATTCTCACCGTGCCAGGCGTGCGCAGAGTGGCCCTCACGGTCGCGGTGAAATCTCTGGCAGCGTGCCTTCGCGACCTTGCGGCACGCAGGGCCACTATCGAACACGTGTTCGACTATTAGCGCGGCAGGGGACTTCGCACTTCAAGTCGCGGCGAGTTCGAGTAGCTCGGCGCCCTCTTTCACCTTATCACCCGTCGCACACAGCACTTTCTCCACGACGGAATCGGCCGGCGCGGTGATCGTATGCTCCATCTTCATGGCCTCCATGACTATGATCGGCGCCATCGCCTGCCGGTAAATAGGCGTCGTCGGCGCGGAATGCGCGATTTGGGGTTCGTCTATACCGGCGGCGGAGCCGGTGCGACGTTCGCAACCGGCAAGGCCGCGAGCGTTCAGGGCGCGATGCTCGAATTCCCGACTAGCTAGCTGGCTGTCTGGAACGCAGCCGGCGCCAGAAAAACACGATCGAGACCGCAAAGTAGCCGAGGCAGACCACGCTCGCTTCCGGGCCCTGCGCACCGCCGGTGAGCCATGCGGGCCCGCCAGATTCCAGCCCGACCAACAATGGTGGTATGCCGAGGTCGAGTCCGGTCAGCGGCAAGCCATAGCCCGTTGCGAGCAGCCAGTTCCAGCCCGAGTGCCAGCCCATGACACCGAGAATGCTGCGCGAACGCAGCGCCCAACCGGCGGCGTACAAAGCAAACAAAAACGTCCCGAGCGTCACCAGCCAGTGATCGCCGCGGCCATGGTGGAGCAACGCGAACAGCAGCGAGCTCACGAGAACGCCGACGAACACATTGAATTTGCGCGTGAGCACCGACAGCAACCAGCCGCGAAACAGCAGCTCCTCGGTGCTCGACTGAAGCGCTAGTGCGAACAGCAACATCAGGATCGAGCGCAGCACAGCGCCGTTCTGCCATGCAAGCGCGCCGGACTTGACCGAGTAGCCGCCGGCCAGCCAGATCCCGACAACGACGGCACTCAAACTCACGAGGCCGATCGCGTGACCACGCAGGAACGACAGGACCGGACGGTGGTGCCGCAAGCCGACACTCGCCAATGACCGGCGCTCGACGAAGTGAACCCAGCCCAGGACCAGCAACAGCAGGAGTCCAAAAGGAACCAGCGCGAATATGACCAGCGAATTCGCGTCGAGGGGATTACCGAACCTGTCGAAATGGCCGAGCGGCGCGATGAGCGAGGTTCCGCACAACTGCGTGGCGACGACGAACGCCAGCGCGATGACCGGCGCCAGCGCACCCCACGGCATCCAGCCACGGGCGGGATCGGAGGCGTAGATCGATCGATGATCCGGCAGTGTCGCGGAAATCATCAAACCAGCCTGAGCAACTCGACGCCTTCCTTTACCTGATCACCCGTCGTGCACAGCACTTTTTCCACCACGGAATCGGCGGGCGCGGTGATCGTATGTTCCATCTTCATGGCCTCCATCACAATGAGCGGCGCACCACGCGTAACCTTGTCACCGTCTTTCACCAGCACGGCGATGATGCGCCCGGGCATCGGCGCGGTGAGGCCCCCGTGGCGATCGGCGCCAGCGCCTGCTGGTAGATAGACATCGTCGGCACGGAACACGCGATGTTCGCCGCCGCGGAAAACATGAATCGCGCCCCCGGCGCGGCGCACCCGACCGGCACTGACGTGGGCTGGCGCCTGTCCGAAGTCGACGCGCACCGTGCGTTCCCATTCCTGCGAGTGCAGTCGCACGTCGCGCTGGGCCCGCGAACCCAGACGCCAACCGCTGGCGTCGCTCCACGCCGATCCGTCCGGCGCAGCGGCTGTCAGTGTGGCGCGCGCCGCCAGTTCCCAGTCCGCATCGGCAGGCTCCGTTGCCGGCGGAAGCAGATGCGCGCGCTCGCGGTCGATGAGCGCGGTATCGAGGCGCACATCCACGAATGAAGGCGCGCTCATGAGCCGGTGCAGGAACTCGACGTTGGTACTGACGCCCGCGATTTCGTACTGCGCCAGCGCGTTGCGCATTCGCGCGATTGCCTGGGCACGGGTCGCGCCGTGGACGATCAGCTTCGCGATCATCGGGTCATAGAACGGCGTGATTTCGTCGCCCGGGCGCACCCCGGTATCGATGCGCACATCGGCATCCTGGGCGGGCGTCACCAGATGTTCGAGGCGGCCGATCGAGGGCAGGAAGTCTCGCGCCGGATCTTCCGCGTAGACACGCGCCTCGATCGCGTGGCCCGTGATCGACAGCTCGCCTTGCTGGCGCGGCAAAGGCGATCCTGCGGCCACGGTGAGCTGCCACTCCACCAGATCGAGCCCGGTGATCATTTCGGTGACCGGATGCTCGACCTGCAACCGGGTGTTCATTTCCATGAAATAGAACGCGTCGCCTTCGGCGATGAACTCGACCGTGCCGGCGCCGCTGTAGTTGACGGCGCGAGCTGCCGCCACTGCCGCCTCACCCATCTGCCGGCGGCGATCGGCCGTCATTCCGGGCGCGGGGGCCTCTTCGATCACCTTCTGATGACGCCGCTGCACCGAGCAGTCGCGCTCGAATAGATAGACCGCATTGCCGTGATTGTCGCCGAACACCTGCACTTCGATGTGGCGGGCGCTGGTGAGGTACTTCTCGATGAGGACCCGGTCGTCCTTGAAACTGGCGGCCGCCTCGCGCTGGCAGCTCGCGAGTGCGCCGGCGAAATCGGCGGCTTTGTCGACCCGGCGCATGCCTTTGCCGCCACCGCCGGACACCGCCTTGATGAGCACGGGAAAGCCGATGCGTTGCGCCTGTTCGATCAGGAAACCCGTTTCCTGGACGTCGCCGTGATAGCCAGGCGTGAGCGGCACCCCCGCCCTTTTCATGAGTGCCTTGGCCGCGGATTTCGAACCCATGGCCGCAATGGCCGCTGGCGACGGCCCGACGAAGACAATGCCGGCCTTGGCACAGGCCGAGGCGAAGTCGGCGTTTTCGGAAAGAAAGCCGTAGCCCGGATGCACGGCTTCGGCGCCGGTTCGGCGGGCGGCATCGATGATGACATCGCCACGCAGATAACTTTCCTGCGGCCGCGGACCGCCGATATGCACGGACTCATCGCAAGCTGCGACATGGGCGGCCTGCGCATCGGCATCGGAAAACACCGCCACGGTGCGGATTCCCATGCGGCGCGCGGTCCGCGCGACGCGGCAGGCAATTTCGCCGCGATTGGCGATCAGCAGTTTGGCGAACATCGCCCGACTACTTCCTGGGTGCCCACGAGGGCGTGCGCTTGTCGAGAAACGCGGCGATACCCTCTCGCCCTTCGGGCGACACACGGGCATCGGCGATGCACTTTGCCGTGGCGGCCAGCAGCACATCGTCCATCGGCGCCTCGACCACGTCGGCGAGCAAACGCTTGGTGGCCGCCAACGCCGCAGGACTGGCTGCCAGCAGGTGTCGCGCAAGGCGCTCGATTTCGCGATCGAGCGCATCGGGCGGCGTGACTTCGTGCACCAGGCCGAGCACACGCGCCTGGGCAGCGGAGAATTTCTCGGCGGTCAGCATGTAGCGCCCGGCCTGGCGCGCACCCATGGCGCGCACCAGGTGCGGTGAGATGGTGGCGGCGACGATGCCGAGTTTCACCTCGGACAGGGCGAAGTGCACCGCTTCGGCAGCCACCACGATGTCGCAGGCCGCCGCGAGGCCGACACCTCCGCCAAAGGCGTCGCCATGAACGCGCGCGATGACCGGCTTCGAGCTCGAATGCACAGCGGCGAACATGCGCGCCACTTTCAGTGCATCCGCATGGTTGTCGGCGTGACTGAAGGACGCCATCGAACGCATCCAGTTGAGGTCGGCGCCGGCGCAGAACACCGGCCCGCGCCCACCGATCACGACCGCGCGCGTTTCCGCTGAAGTCTCGACCTCGGCAAAAGCCGCGGCGATGTCCGCGATCAGACTGTCGTTGAACGCATTGCGCACTGCCGGGCGGTTGAGCCACAACCAGCGCACCGCGCCGCGCTGCTCCACTTCGATGTGCTGATAGTCAGTCATGAATCACATGCGGAAGACGCCGAAGCGCGTTTCCGGCACGGGTTGTTTGAGCGCGACGGCGAGCCCGAGCGCGAGGCACATGCGCGTGTCCGCAGGGTCGATGACGCCATCGTCCCAGAGCCGCGCGGTGGCGTAGTACGGATTGCCCTGGGTTTCGTACTGCGCGCGGATCGGCGCTTTGAAGGCCGCTTCTTCATCGGCACTCCATGCGCCACCCTTCGCTTCGATGGAATCACGGCGCACCGTGGCCAGCACATTCGCCGCCTGCTCGCCGCCCATGACGCTGATGCGCGAATTCGGCCAGGTCCACAGGAAGCGCGGCGCATAGGCACGGCCACACATGCCGTAATTTCCGGCACCGAAACTGCCGCCGACGATCACCGTGAATTTGGGCACGCGCGCGCAAGCCACCGCGGTGACCATCTTCGCGCCGTGCCGTGCGATGCCTTCATTCTCATATTTCTTGCCGACCATGAAGCCGGTGATGTTCTGCAGGAACACCAGCGGCACGCGCCGCTGGCAACAGAGCTCGATGAAGTGTGCGCCCTTCTGCGCGGACTCGGAGAACAGAATGCCGTTGTTAGCCAGGATGCCGACGGGCATCCCGTGGATTTTCGCGAAACCCGCGACCAGCGTGGCGCCGAAGCGCGCCTTCCACTCGTCGAAATCACTGCCGTCGATGAGCCGGGCGATGATCTCGCGCGCGTCATAGGGCTTGCGCGTGTCGGTCGGAATGAGGCCGTAGAGATCCTCGGCCGGGTAAAGAGGTTCGGCGAATTCGCGCGATCCCCGGCCAACCCTTTCCGGCACCGACTGTGGATCCGGCGGCAGGCTGCCAATGATCCGCCGCGCAATGCCGAGCGCGTGGCTGTCGTTTTCGGCGAGATGGTCGACCACGCCGGAGATCCGCGCGTGTACTTCGCCGCCTCCCAGCTCCTCGGCCGTCACGACTTCGCCGGTGGCCGCCTTGACCAGCGGCGGACCGCCCAGAAAGATCGTGCCCTGGTTGCGCACGATGATGGATTCATCGCTCATCGCCGGCACGTAGGCTCCGCCGGCGGTGCAGGAGCCCATGACCACGGCGATTTGCGGGATGGCGACCGCGGACATGTTGGCCTGGTTGAAGAAGATGCGGCCGAAATGATCGGCGTCGGGAAACACTTCGTCCTGGCTCGGCAGGTGCGCGCCACCCGAGTCCACGAGATAGACACAAGGCAACCGGTTTTCTTCGGCGACGCGCTGCGCACGCAGGTGCTTCTTGATGGAAACCGGGTAGTACGTGCCGCCCTTCACCGTCGGGTCGTTGCACACCACCACGCATTCGCGGCCGGCGATGCGGCCGATGCCGGTGATGATGCCGGCGCCCGGCGACTCGTCGCCATACATGCCGAAAGCCGCCAGCGGCGACAGCTCGAGGAACGGCGTACCCGGGTCGAGCAGCATTTCCACGCGATCGCGGGGCAGCAATTTGCCGCGCGCCACGTGCTTGGCGCGCGCCGCTTCGCCGCCGCCCAATGCCACTTTTGCCTGGCGGGCGCGCAATTCGGCCACCAGCGCGCGCAACGCCCGGTCATTGGCGGCGAATTCGGCGCTTTTCCTATCGACTTTGGATTCGAGCAGCGGCATGATTGTCGGACAATAGTACAACCCCACATTTGAAGGCAAGCGACATGAGTACCTTCGACGCTCTCGATTTCGACTTTGGCCTGGGCGAAGTCATAGACGAGGTGCGCCAGCAGGCGCGACGGTTCGCGCGCGAACGCATCGCGCCGCGCGCCGAGGAGATCGACCGCAGCAACGAGTTCCCGCGCGACCTTTGGCCTTTGCTCGGCGCGGCCGGGTTGTTGGGCGTCACCGTCCCGGAACGCTGGGGCGGCGCCAACCTCGGCTATCTCGCCCACATTGTCGTCATGGAAGAAATCTCGCGCGCCTCCGGTTCGGTCGGCCTGTCCTACGGCGCGCACTCCAACCTGTGCATCAACCAGCTCGTGCTCAACGGCAACGACGCACAACGCGACCGCTATCTACCGAAGCTGGTTTCCGGCGAACACGTCGGCGCGCTCGCCATGAGCGAGCCCGGCGCCGGTTCCGACGTCGTCGGCATGACCTTGCGGGTGCAAAAAGTTGCGGATTCGCGCGGCGAGTTCTACGCCCTCACCGGCAGCAAGATGTGGATCACCAATGGCCCGGACGCCGACATGGTGATCGTGTACGCCAAGACCGACCCGGTCGCCGGCGCGCGCGGCATCACGGCGTTCATCGTGGAAAAAGGCTGGGCCGGCTACGCCAGCGCGCAGAAACTCGACAAGCTCGGCATGCGTGGCTCCTCCACCAGCGAACTGGTGTTCGACAACTGCCTGGTGCCGGCGCAGAACATGTTAGGCCAGCTGAATGGCGGCGTGCGCGTGCTCATGAAGGGCCTCGACTACGAACGAGCCGTGCTCGGCGGCGGACCGCTGGGACTCATGGCCGCCGCGCTCGACCTGGTGGTGCCCTACGTGCACGAGCGCAAGCAGTTCGGCGAGGCCATCGGCACGTTCGGAGTCATGCAGGCCAAAGTGGCCGACATGTACGCTTCGCTCAACGCCGCACGCGCCTATTCGTACGCGATCGGCCGCGCCTGCGACGCCGGCCGTTGCTCGCGCCAGGATGCGGCCGCGGCCATCCTGTTCGGCGCGGATCAGGCCACGCAGAGTTGCCTGCAAGCCATCCAGGCGCTGGGCGGTAACGGTTACATCAACGACTACGCCGCGGGCCGCCTGCTGCGCGACGCGAAGCTTTATGAGATCGGTGCCGGCACACAGGAGATCCGCCGCATGCTCATCGGCCGCGAGATCTATGAGGCAACCGCCTGATGCCGCGCGTCGGCGCCAAGCGCCAAACTACCGCCGCGGCGGAGTTCGAACCCATCCGTGTCGAACCGGCCTATCGAAAGGTGGCCGCCGCGCTGCTCGAACGCATCACCGACCGCTCCATCACCGCGGGTGAACGGCTGCCCGGCGAAATCGAGCTGGCACGCCAGTTCGGCGTGCATCGCGGCACCGTACGCGAAGCGCTGCGTGAATTGCAGAGCAGCGGCGTGCTCAAGCGCGAGCGCGGCTCCAAGCTCATGATGGTCACGCGCCCCGAACGCGGCGACGTGGCCGCGGGCGTTTCACGCGCGCTCGCGCTTCACGATGTGACCTATCACGATGTGTGGGAGGCGTTGACGGCGCTCGAGCCGCCGATCGCCGCCGCCGCCGCACGTCACCGCAAGGCGAAGGACCTCACGCGACTCAATGCCATCGTCGCGCGGTTTGCGGACGAGCCGGCTACTCACGGCGCGGTCGAACAAACCGCGGAATTCTTCCGCGCCATCGGCGAAGCCACGCACAACGGTGTGTTCATGCTGGCCCATGAGCCGCTGGTGCAGCTGCTGGTGCCCTCGCTCGGCGCCATGATCGACAAGGTTCCGCAGGCCCGGGCGCGCATCGCCGATGCGCAGAGGCGACTGGTCGCGGCCATCCGCGCCGGCAACGCGACGCAAGCGGAGGAATGGATGGCCAAGCACATCCGGGACTTCCGCCGCGGCTTTGAAATTGCGCGGATCGCGCTCGAACGTCGGGTCGACGGCGCATAGAGCTCGGCGCGATGTCTCGCCGACGGCTTCCTGTGGCAACATCGAGCCATCAATGCCCCGGGGAGTGTGCCAATGAAGCTTCCGCGTCGTGAGTTCGTGCGTAACGCCGCTGCCGCTGCCACGGCTTTCACCATCCTGCCGCGGCACGTGCTCGGCGGTCCTCGCCACATCGCGCCCAGCGATCGAGTCAATATCGCCGGCGTCGGCGTCGGCGGAATGGGCCGCGCCAATATGCAGGCGCTCGCGAGTCAGAACATCGTCGCCATGTGCGATGTGGACTGGTCGTTCGTGGATTCGCGCTTCGCGGATATTGCCAGGCAGATGGAAGCCACGGCGAAGCGAATCGCCGAAGCACCGGACGCCGGCGCCAGGGACCGTGCCACGGAACAGCTCACGCAGTGGCAACAGCTGCAGGCGCAGATTCCCAAAACCCGGCGTTACACCGACTACCGAGAGATGCTGTCGAAGCAGAAAGACATCGACGCGGTGGTCATCGCCACTCCAGATCACACGCACGCGCTGATTGCGCTCGCGGCCATGGATCTCGGCAAGCATGTGTACGTGCAGAAGCCGCTGGCCTGGTCGGTGGAGGAATGCCGCCGCCTTTCCCGGCGCGCCACCGAGACCAAGCTGCAGACCCAGATGGGCAACCAGGGTCATTCCTCGAACGACGCGCGCGTCGTGAACGAGTACATCCAGTCAGGCGCCATCGGCACCGTCACCGAGGTTCATGTGTGGACCAATCGACCGCTCGCGTACTGGCCGCAGGGCATCCCGCGCCCCGCTCCTCTACCGGCCAACGCCCGTGACCTGCCCTGGAACATGAACGGCGTGATGACGCGCGCCGCTGGTTCGTTCGGCAGCTACCAGCCGCCTGAAGCGCTGGCCTGGGACCTGTTCCTCGGGCCCTCCCGCTACGTCGACTATCACCCTATCTACCACCCGTTCAACTGGCGCGGCTGGACGGACTGGGGCGTCGGCGCCATCGGCGACATGGGTGCACATCTCATCGACTCGGCGTTCTGGTCGCTCGACCTCGACGTGCCCACGAGCGTCGAGACCACGTCCACGCCTTACAACCACGATACCTACCCGATGGCATGTACTACGTACTACGAATTCCCAGCCAAAGGCGCACGCCCGGCGGTCAAAATGACCTGGTACGACGGCGGACTTACGCCGCCGAAGCCCGTGGAG
>JBDTSV010000178.1:0-3610 GCA_039930985.1 Pseudomonadota bacterium | reverse complement strand
GAACCAGCGTGGCAACGACGTAATCTGTGTGTACTGCGCGATCGGCCAGCGCGCCTCGGCCGTCGCGAAGTTGGCCGCGGTGCTCAGGGAAAAGGGCGCGCTCGAGTACACCGTGATGGTCGTGACCGAAGGCAACGATCCGCCGGGACTCACGTACGTTGCGCCGTACGCGGCCACCAGCATTGCCGAATACTTCATGGAGCAGGGTCGTGACGTGCTGATCGTGTACGACGATCTCACCCATCATGCGCGTGCCTATCGCGAGCTTTCCCTGTTGCTGCGCCGGCCGCCGGGTCGTGAGGCGTTTCCGGGTGACATCTTCTATATCCATTCGCGCCTGCTCGAGCGTGCGACGCACCTTGGCGCGGAACGCGGCGGCGGTTCGCTGACCGCGCTACCCATCATTGAAACCGAAGCACAGAACATCTCGGCGTATATTCCAACCAATCTCATTTCAATCACCGACGGGCAGATCTATCTATCACCGATGCTGTTTGAACTGGGAGTGCTGCCCGCCGTCGACGTGGGCAAGTCCGTATCGCGCGTCGGTGGCAAGGCGCAACGGGCGGCCTATCGCGCCGTGACCACCGATTTGAAGCTGGCGTACGCGCAGTTCGAGGAGCTGGAGACCTTCGCGCGTTTCGGCGCGCGGCTCGACGCGAATACGCAGCGCATCATCGAACACGGCCGACGCATCCGCGCATGCCTGGGTCAGGCGGAATTCTCACCTGTCTCGTTGCCGGCACAGATCGCGATGCTGCTGGCGCTGACCGAAAAACTCTTTGACGAGGTTCCGCTCGAACGCTTGAAAGAAATCGAGGGCGCAGTGGAAGCGGCCGCGCCGAGCCTGCCGGAAGCGTTGATCGGACGATTCACGTCGGCTGAGAAGCTGAGCGCCGAGGATCGCAAAACCGTGCTGGATCTCGTGCGCGCAACCCTGTCCGCGTTGCCGCCCGTTCCCGCTGCCGCACCGCCAGCGGTCCAGGGAACAGCATGAGCGACACGGCCGTCAGCCTGCGCCGCAAGATCGACAGCGCCGCGGACCTCAAGTCGGTGGTGCGCACCATGAAAACCCTGGCGGCAGCGAGCATAGGGCAGTACGAGAGTTCGGTACGTTCACTGGCCGACTACGCGCGCTCCGTGGAGTTGGGTTTGAGCGTGTGCCTGCGTCATCGCGCACGCGTAAGTGCGTCACCTGTCGCCGAGCGGACGCATGCGCAAAAGCCGCGCGCGGCTCGGACCTTCGGGGCTATCGTGTATGGGTCCGATCAGGGGCTGGTCGGCCAATTCAATGAGCGCGTAGTCGATTTCGCCGTCATTCAACTACGCCGGTTCGGAGGCGCCTGCAAGGTTTGGTCGGTCGGCGAGCGCGCACGATCGCGGCTCGCCGAGGCGGGCCTTGAAAGCGTCGGGGTGTTCTCCAATCCGAACTCGGTTGCGGGAATCACCACGCTGGTCGAACAGATCCTGCTCGACACCGAGGCTTTGCGTGCGCAGGGAGCGCTGGTGGAACTGCATCTGTTCTACAACAGTCCGGGCGACGGCTCTATCTACTCTCCCAATGGCACCAGATTGCTGCCGCTCGATGCTGAGTGGGAACACTCGCGTATGCAGCAATCGTGGCCCAACCACCATCTGCCCGGGGTGCTGGGCGCGGAGCCGGAAACCTTGCGCAGGCTGATCGGCGAATACCTGTTCGTGTGTTTGTTCCGAGCGGCCGCCGAGTCGCTCGCCAGCGAGAACGCCAGCCGTCTGGCCGCCATGCAGCGCGCGGAAAAGAGTATTGACGATCAACTCGAAGCCATGCTGGCGCTATTTCATCGGCTGCGCCAGGCGCGCATCGACGAAGAACTGTTCGATGTGATTGCCGGCTTCGAAGCGCTCGGCGGGGCAAACCTGCAGTCGCGCTGAGCGGCGGCGTTCGCCCGCGCACTGCAACCCAGCTGGTGGGATGCCTACCCGGCGAGTCGTTTGCTCTTGAGGCGCGCGGCATCGTAGGCGAACACCACGCGCGGATCTGCCTGCACCAGACTTTTGTCTTTGCCCTTGTAGTCGAGCCGACTGAGAAGATCCTTGATGACATTGATCCGGGTGAGATGCTTGTCGTCGGCGCGGACCAGCGTCCACGGCGCACTCGGGCTGTGCGTACGCGCCAACATTTCGTTGCGCGCGGCGCTGTATTGCTTCCAGTACTTGAGAGCCTGACCGTCGATCGGGCTCACTTTCCATTGAGTCAGCGGATCCTTCGCGCGTTCTTTCAGTCGCCGCTTCTGCTCGGCTTTCGTGATATCCAGGTAATACTTCAGAAGCTTGATGCCCGAGCGAACCAGCATGTGCTCGAAGCGCGGGGCCGACTCCAGAAAGTCTTTGTGTTGTGCGTCGGTGCAGAACCCCATCACGTGTTCGACGCCCGCGCGGTTGTACCAGCTGCGATTGAACAACACGAGTTCCTGGTCCGCCGGCAGGTATGGCACATAGCGCTGGAAATACCAGGATGCGCGGTCATGGTCGGAAGGTTTCGCAAGTGCGACGACCCGGGTTTCGCGCGGACTGAGATGCGCGACGATGCGCTTGATGGTGCCGTCCTTGCCTGCCGCGTCCCGGCCTTCGAAGAGAATGAGGATTCGTTCGTTGGATTTGATGAGATGACGTTGCAACTTCACCAGTTCTATCTGCAACGCATGCAGGTCGTGCCGGTAGTCGCGCTTCGAAATCGAGCGCGGGCCCTTGTCCGACTTCGCATCATCTTTCTTGCTATTCATGACTGGCCGTTACTCGCCCTGAACGTCCGGATCGTCTGGAACGGAATCCGTGTGGTGCCGTCGACTGTCACGCATGCGTCCGACATCGCTTTCAATCGACCTGGCCATTTTCCCGGCGGCACCTTCCACGGCCAGAATCACCGTGCCCGCCCCGTGGCTCACCGCAATCGGCTTTCGTGCCTCGAGACGCGCTTCGAGAAGGCAACGCTTGTCATCCTGACCACCCTTGCCGGCGTTTTCGTCGCTCAAGTGAATTTCCACTCGAGTGACGTGCTGATTGAACCGATTCAAGCTTGCTTCCACAATTCCCCGCAGCTGCGTCGCCTCCGCCTCGCGAATTTTCAGGTTGTGGTCCGTATTGATCTGAATTTGCATCCTGCACTCCAATATTTCGCAGCGCTGGAAGCCTGCGCCCGCATGTCGTTGTCATTCACTTTCAATGTTAGCGCGTCGCGTGTCTCGTCGATCACTGATCATGCTCGATTTGCCGCTTCGCTGACACGCTGAACGGACGGCGGTGTGCCTTGCAATGGCAAGCAGCAACGCCGTACTCCATGCACCACAAATCGGTCAAAGCTCGTGATTGCGCTAGCTACCTATGGGAAGACGAGCCCGATCGAGCTCACACGTCCTTGCGGCGTCCTCAATTCCAAATTCTATCGGGATGCGGAACCGAGAGACACGCGGCAATTCGCCGCGGCGCGAGCCAAAATATGCCGTCTCTTTCGGTGGGTAGTTGGAGCCGATCGATTCAACGCGAGAAGACATGCGCACGACAGACTTGGCCACGAATGCCTTGCCGCGCTCTGTTGGCGGCTATTCGATGCGCACGACTTTGACGCTGTCAT